>NZ_VYKE01000111.1:0-19598 GCF_032424515.1 Pseudomonas sp. JV245A | reverse complement strand
TGGCCGCCGCCACCCGCAGGTCGGTGTTGGAAGCCAGGGCCTGCTGCACCAGCTGGTCCAGGCGCGGGTCCTGGTACAGCCGCCACCAGTCGGCAGGCACCGGCGCCGACACCACGTTGGCGCCCTTGGCGCTCAACTGGCCCTGCAAATCCTTGCGCTGCACCGCAGCATCCCCGGGCACCTGGTAATCCGGCCCGACCATCTGGCAGGCCGAGAGCAGCAGGCCGAGCCCGGCCAGGGCCAAACGCGCGCCGTTGTTCATTGGCCGGGCTCCTGCTTGGCCTGGTCGTCGAGGATCGACACCGTGGCGGTGCGCCCGGCGATCATGCGAAAGTCCGCCGGCACATCGTCGAAGGCGATGCGCACCGGAATCCGTTGCGCCAGGCGCACCCAGCTGAAGGCCGGGTTGACGTTGGGCAACAGGTTGGAGCCGCTGCTGCGGTCACGGTCCTCGATCCCGGCGACGATGCTTTCCACATGCCCGCGCAGCCGCGCACGGTCGCCGATCACACGGATATCCACCGCCTGGCCGACATGGATGCCATCGAGCTTGGTCTCTTCGAAATAGCCATCGATGTGGAAGGAGTTGCTGTCCACCACCGATAGCACCGGGCGCCCGGCGGTGACGAATTCCTGGGTACGCGGTGCACGGTCGTTGACGTAGCCGTCCACCGGGCTGCGTACCACCGAGCGGTCGAGGTTGAGCTGGGCGCTGTCCACCGCCACCTGGGCCTCGGCCAGGGCCGATTGGGCGCGGGCCTCGCGGGACTGGCTTTCTTCCAGTTGCTCGCGCGGCACCAGGTTGCCCAGGCCACGGTTGCGCTTGGCCTCGCGCTGGGCCTGGGCCAGGGTTTCCTGGCGGTCGGCCAGGGCCGCCTTGGCCTGGCGCAGGGCCAGCTTGAAGCGGTCCTGGTCGATGCTGAACAGCACCTGGCCGCGCTGCACCAGTTGGTTGTCACGCACCTGCACTTGCTGGATCAGCCCGGACACGTCCGGAGCGATCTGCACGATATCGGCGCGGATATGCCCGTCCCGGGTCCAGGGCGCGAACATGTAGTACATCACCATGCGCCAGACCACCACGACCGCGAAGGTCACCACCAGTAACGTCAGGACCACACGGCCAATGGTCAATAAAGGTTTTTTCATGTCATCAGGTATCGACTGAGAGAGTCCACGGCGCCCAGTAGCAGAGCGTAGAGACCCACGTTGAACAGCGCCCGGTGCCAGACCAGACGATAAAAGTGCAAGCGCGTCAGCACCCCGTGCACCAGCAGGTACAAGCCATAAGTGATGCCCATCAGCACCAGCAGCGTGGGCAGGAACACCCCGCTGATATCCAGATCACCGATCATAGGGGCGCTCCATCGATGCCATGGGGAAGGGGTTCTTCAAGCTCGCCGGTGGCGACGAATTCCACCCCCGGCAACAGCGCCAGGCGCAGGCCGCTGAGGGCGTGCAGCAGGTGCAGGCGGGTTTCGTGGTCGCCTTGCAGGCCCTGGCTGCCGAGGGCGCGGCGGGTACGGTCGAGGGTCATCAGCAGCCCGCTGGGGGCCGGCAGGCGTTCGCCGGCCTTGAGGCAGGCCTTGAAGTACTCGCCCACCTCGGCCACCACCTGGCGCAGCAGGCTCTGGGCCACGCCCTGCACCCGCGGTGCGTAGGCCAGCAGGTCCAGCATATTGAGCGCCACGCGCAACTCCCGCAGGGCTATGCCGGTGTCCTGCCCGGTCATGGCCAGGCGCGGCAGGTGCTGCATCAGGCGGTCGAGCATCTGTGCACCCATGTGCCGGTGTTCGGCCAGGGTCGCCGGTTCGCTGAGGCTGACGATGTCGCGCCAGCTGAAGCGGGTCAGGCGCTTGGCCGCCAGTTCGGAGCCGAACGGCCGGGCGATCAGGGTCCAGACAAAGGCGAACAGCAGGCCCATGGGACCGGCCAGGTTGGAGTTGGCAAAACTCAGGAAGTCCGCGTCGTAGGCGCCCTGGATGCTGATGAAGGACGAGGTGTTGACGATGGTCAGCAGCATGCCGAGGTAGAACCGCGGCTGCACCGTCAGGGTGCCGACGCAAATGAACGGCACGGCAAAGGCCAGCACCAGCATCGGGAAGTCGTGCAGGTTGGGCAGGATCAGGAACAGGTAGAGGCTGGCGAACAGCACCGACATCGCGGTCCAGAAAAAGAACCGGTAGATCTGCGGCGCCGGGTCGTCCATGGAAGCAAAGAAACTGCAGGCCACCGCCGCCAGGATCACGGCGCTGCCGCCGTCGGTCCAGCCCAGGAGAATCCACAGCACCGAGGCGACGATGATCGCCAGGACCGTCGAGCCCGCCGAGTACAGCATCAGCCCACGATCGAGAAACGGCGTCAACCGGCCCAGCCGCCAATGCCGGTAGACCGCGCGCCAGGGCGCCTGGCTTTCACTCTGGATGGCGTGCTGCAGGCTGCGGCAGTCCTGCCACAGGTCGATCCACTCGCCGAGGCGATACAGAGCGTTGGACATCAGCAGCTGGCGCCGGTCATCCAGGGCTTCGGGGCTTGGCTGCAAGGCTTCGAGTTCATCGCGCAGGGCCTGCCAGCGTTCCACCGAAGCATCCCGGGCGGTGCCTTGCAGCCATTCATCGGCCTTGGCCAGCAAGGGGGCGAACTGCGCCACCAGCTCCGGGGTACGCCGTTCCAGGGCATACAGGGCATCGTCCAGGGCATCCACCACCGGCAGCAGATTGATCATCCGCCCGCGCAGCTCCTTGGTGTTGCGCACGGTCTGCGGCCGGGCGCCCTCGTGGGGCAACTGGCCGATCATCAGTTCCAGGGTGTTGAAGGTGCCCACCATGGACGCGCGCAGGGCACTGACTTCCTCGGGCTGGACGTTGCGGGCCAGGAAGCGCTGGCTGTAGAGCGCGGCATCGGCGAACCACTTGGCGGCGGAATCGACGAACACCGGGGCCAGCCGCCGGGGCCAGAACATGCTGCCGATCACCGCGGCGCAAACGATGCCGAGGAAGATTTCCTCGGTCCGCGCCTCGGCGACGTCCCAGACCCCCAGGGGGTTGTCCACCACCGGCAGGGCGATCAGCGGCAAGGTGTAGCCGGCCAGCATCAGGGCGTAGTTGTTGGCAGTGCGCAGGTGCATGGACAGAAACAGCAGGATCCCGGTCCACAGGGCGATGATCACCACCAGCAGGTAGGGGCTCTGCACGAACATCGGCACGAACAGCACCGCGGCCGCCGCCCCGAGAAAGGTGCCGATCGCCCGGTACAGGGCCTTGGAACTGGTGGGGCCGACGTAGGGGCTGGAGACGATGTACACCGTGGCCATCGCCCAATACGGACGGGGCATCTGCATCAGCATGGCGATGTACAGGGCGATCATCGACGCGGCGAAGGTACGTACGCCATAGAACCAGTCCCGCGCGGGAGGCATGCCGGTAAAGAAGCCTTTCAAGATGGCAGCACCGGTACATGACTGGCGGACTCGAACGCGCGGATCACCCGCAACGCCGCTTCCAGGTCGGCGCTGCCAATGCCTTCCAGCACTTCATGACGCAGGCGCACCAACTCGCTTTCCACCGCCTGCACCAGCTCGCGACCGGTGTCGGTCAGGCTCAGGCATTTGGCCCGGCGGTCGTGGGGGTCTTCACTGCGGCACACGTAGCCGGCGCTGCACAGTTGATCCAGCAGGCGCACCAGGGACGGGCTTTCCATCCCCGCGGCCTGGGCCACCGTGACCTGGCGCACGCCCTCGCCCAGGCGCCCGATCATCAACAGCGGCACCGCGCAGGCTTCGGAAATGCCGAAGTTGACCAGCGTGGTCTGGCAGATCCGCCGCCAATGCCGGGACGCGACCACCATGCCACTGCTGATATTCATGTGGAGTGATTCAAGGGAGCTGGACACAAGATTGTTCGCACACTGTTAGTTTGCTAACTATCAATATGTCATTGACGGATAAATCCAGTCAAGTTTTGTAACAAATACCTCGGCCAAGCCTTGGATCCAGCGCCTGCAAAACAGAATAAGTACTGAAAAGGTATATACTTTTTCAGTACTTTTTGAGGAGAACGCTCATGCCCAAGCACGCCATCTTTACGATGAAACTGGAAACTGAACTGCGGGATCAGTTTATGGCGGAGGCACTGGCCGCACATCGCCCAGCCTCACAGATCGTGCGCGAGTTGATGCGCGAGTTCGTGCAAAAACAGCACGAATCCCGTGAGTACGAGGCCTTCCTGCAACAGAAAGTCCTGCTGGCTCGAGCCTCCGTAGACGCTCAACGCGGGCACAACCATGAAGAGGTAGAAGCAGAGTTCGCTGCCAGACGCGCTCGGGCATCGAGGCTGGAATGAAGGTTGTATGGGTTCCCGAAGCCGTACAGGACCGCATGGATATCTGGGATTACCTGCATGTGCTCAACCCGAGGGCTGCGGTCGACATGGACAGGCGCTTCAGCGAATGCGTCGACCATCTGGTCCTCAACCCGCAGATAGGCTCCACGGGACTGGTGGCAGGAACCCGCGAGCTGATTCCCCACCCGAGCTATCGCCTGGTCTATCAGATAAGCCAAGGCCACGTCTGGATCCTGGCCCTGGTCCACACCGCTCGCCAATGGCCGCCACCGACCTAGCCCCCGCGCCCCTTCCTCAACAACACATCCAACTGATCCACCACCTCGGCCCAATCCGCATCATCGAGCACTTCCGTGCGCAGAAAGTCGGCCTGGCTCTCGCTCCAGAAAAACGCGTCCGCCAGGTGCAGCTCCGGTTTGAGCGGCGAATGCGTGGCGATGAAACGCTCGATGCTCACCGGGTCGTCGGCCAGCCCCAACTGCTTGAACAACGCCGGCAGGCTGTGGGTCGGTGCTTCCATGGTCGGGCTCCTGATCAGTGCGAGACTTCGCAAACCTCGGCGTGGGGCACCAGCTTCAGGTACTGAGCCATGCTCATGTGCACCAGGTTGTGGTGGTTGCCGGCTTCCAGGTAGATGTCTTTCTGCCGGGTCAGCAGCGGGTCGATCACCACGTCCAGCCCATAGGACTCGCCCAGGGCCGGCACCGCGCCGCGCTCGCAGTCGTTGAACAGGTGGGCCAGGGTGCTTTCCCGGGTGACCTGCCATTCGCCGCTGCCGCGCACCTTGCCGAGGTCCAGGTGCCGACTGGCCGGCAACACCGCCATCAGGTAATGGCCGTGGTGATCGTCGAGGATCACCGACTTGGCCACTCGCTCCGCCGGTACCCCCGCCACCCGCGCCGTTTCCAGGCTGCTGGCGGAATGGGGATGGCTCACCAGATCAAACTCGCAAGCGGCTTGTTCCAGGCTGCGCTGCACGGTTCTTGCCATACGCATGATGCACCTCGGTGCCCCGCAAGCGGGGACAGGACTGTGACTCCTGATGCAAGTCTAGGTCGCGCTGCAAGACACAAGGCCTCGAACTTCCGAACGGCACCCTGCGCGTTCATTGCCCGGCACAGGAAGCGCCGGCTGCCGAGCCACAGAGGACAAACAAGCGGGCCCGAGTACCACCCGCGGCGAACTGACCGACTTTGTGCCACCCCTGGGGCAATGGCGCGAATTCCTCGGACTGATCGTCCGACCCCACCAGCCAATAGCGCCCGCTGCCCACTGACAAGGCGCTCAACTGATCCAGGTAGACCTGATCCGGGTGGTCGATCAGGGTGCCGAAGCCGTAGGCGTTCGGCCTGCTGGAGGTGCCTCCCGGCAGCGGCGGCGTATAGAGCATCGGCTGGGCGTCGGTGCGGTTGTAGTAGACGTAGCTCAAGTACCAGAGCATGTCGCTGATAACGATGCGGTCGCCCGCGACGTAGTGCCGGTTGACGTAGTCGACCATCACGCTGATCTGGTCGTTGGCGTCGACATCGATGTTGTTTTTCAGCCCCACCGCTTCCAGCCCCACGAACCCCAGTAGCAACGCCAGCGCCACCAGCCGGGCAGTCTTAAGCCAGCGATCGATGAGCACCGCCATGATCATCGGCAAGCCCAAGGCATAAGCGGTCAGGTAGCGCTCGATAAACACTGGCGAAGCGAACGACACCGCAAACACCAACAACAACGGCAGCAGGGTGAAACTCGCCAGCAGCCCGCCGAACCTGGCAGGTGCACCATCACGCCAGGCCAGGACGCTACAGACCGCCAGCAACAGCAGCGGCATGCCCACGAACAGCGCACCTGGCAGGTTGTCGCCTTCGTCCTGGATCAGCAATTGCCAGACCATCGCCGGCAGCGAAGACCAGGTGACCACCGGCTCCCAGCCGACATCGCCGTTAGCCTTCAGCTCGTCCATGTGCCGCAGCAGGTCCAGCAACTCCGGAACCCAGGGCAGGAACAGCAGCACGATCGCCGCATTCGCCAGCCACCAGGTCGGGCGGGTGACCAGGCGCCCGCCACCCTCGGCGCGCACGCCCGAAACGACCAGGTACAGCCAGTGCGCCAGCACGCAGAACACCGTGAAGTAATGGGTGTAGAAAGCCAGGGTCATCAGCAGCGCGTAGCTCACCAGATGGCCCCGACGCGAGGGCTGGCGCAGCCAGTACACCAGGGCCAGGGTCGCTCCCAACAGCAACAGGCCCAGCAGCGCATACATGCGCACTTCCTGGCTGTAGCGCACGGCCGTGGGCAGCAGGGCCAGCAGCACACCGGCGAGAATCGCCGCGCGACGGGTCGCCAGCAGCGCCACCAGCCACATGCCGAGCCCTACGGTGACTATCCCTGGCAGCGCGCTGAAGGTGCGAATGGAAAAAATCCCGTCGCCGAACAGTTCAATCCAACCACGCAACAGCATGAAATACAGCGGCGGATGGACGTCGCGGGCCGCATGAAACCAGATTTCGCTCAGCGAATACTGGCTGAGCACCAGGCTGGAACCTTCGTCGCCCCAGATGGCCGCGGCGGTCAGGTCATAAAAGCGAACGGCCGCAGCCAACAGCAACACCGGCAGCAACCAATACTCCAGCGCCAAGCGCATCAGCCGCTGCACACCTTGCTCCTGAGGCACGACGGCCTGCTCTTGCAAACGCCCGATCAACTCCGGCGCTCTGCGAAAATCCATTCCTTGCTCCCCATAAACTCGCCTGATCTGGTCGCTCAAACCCCGATAGCATCGTCCTTTGCCTGGAAAACCGCAAAGCACAGACGCAAGGGTAAAAAGCCGCTCCTCGAATGCCATGTGCGACGCCTGCCGATTGCCCTCGGGTACCGCGGTACGGGGTCAGGCCCAGCCATCACCGGCAATGGATGAACATAGACCGGAGGACAGCAAAGCCGCGTCACAGAACGGCGGATTTTCTAACCAGCGACGTAGGTGCCAGCCGGCGCCTTCTGTATGATTTTCGCCACACTCGGAACCTGCCCTCATGGCTTTTCTGAATTAAGGACAATTCATGCGCAAGCTTCTGCTCTCGGCATTGACCCTCACCGCCCTGTGCGCCGGCCAGGCGCAGGCCAGCTCGGATGACATCTGCTCGCCGACCTGGTCGCTCTACTCAAATCGCCTGGACGGTTGCAGCAACCTGCCCTTTCTCAGCCCGGGCAACGACAGCCGGGTCAACTTGCGGCTGCTGCTGGCCGACCAGGGCAGCCTGCCCCTGGCACCCCGGGCCCTGACCCAGGATGAGCTGGGCATGGGCTACGGCCCTGTGCCCTTCATGCACTATCGCCTGCACCCGGCGCAGCCCGAACTCGATCCCGACACTGGCAACCCACCCAAGCCAGGCCCCTCGCCCGCCACCGAGCAGCTCGACAGCCTGCTGCAGGCCGTAGGCCTGCGTCGCGATAGCAAGGAAGCCGCCGGGAACGGCTTTCTCTCCGGAGAAGGCAGCCGCTGCCGCAGCAACTCGGACGCCAGTGCCCTGGCTTTTGTGGAGCAGCTCGACCAGGCGCCACTGAGCCCCGAAGAACGCCAGGCCCTGGCCGAGGCCCGGGTGCAACTGCTGGCCAGCTGCGACTGGAACGCCAGCGAAATGAGCAAGCTGCTGCCGGCCAACCTGAACTCGGCAGCGGCCAAGGCGTTCGCCGGCTACCTGCAGGCCGCCGCCGACTTCTACAGCGGCCGCTTCAACGAAGCCGGCAACGGTTTTGCCGCGCTCAAGGACAGTCCCCAGCCCTGGCTGGCCGAAACCGCGGCCTACATGAGCCCGCGCACCCTGCTCAACCTGGCCCAGCAGAACGCCTTCGATGAATGGAGCATGGTCAATCTGGAGCATGTGGACAAAGCCGTCCTGCAACAGGCCGGCGCCGGTTTCGAGGCCTACCTGAAGACTTATCCACAGGGCCGCTACGCCGTTTCCGCCAAGGGTCTGATCCGCCGTGTGCACTGGCTGACGGGCGACACCCAGGCCCTGGCCGAGGACTACGCCTGGCAACTGACCCAGGCTCCCGGCACCCCGCGCAACATGCCTCTGGACGACCTGGTGGAAGAAGTCGACTACAAACTGCTGAGCCTGCCCGAAGACCACTTCAAGGCTCCGCTGCTGCTGGCGGTCAAGGACCTGATGCGCATGCGCGACGCCCCATCGGCGCCCCTGACCCGGGACGCCCTGCAACAGCAGAAGGCCCTGTTCGCCAGCCAGCCGGCGCTGTTCGACTACCTCCAGGCCGCTTTCAGCCTGTATGTCGAAAAACAACCGGCGGCGGCGCTCAAACAATTGCCCAGCCAAGTGCCGGCGCAACTGGACTACCTGAGCTTCAGCCAGCAGATCCTGCGTGGCCTGGCCCTGCAGGCTCAGCAGGACTGGAAAGGCGCCGAGGCGCTGTGGCTGCAATTGCTGCCCCTGGCCCAGCAACCGCTGCAACGCGAACAGCTGGAACTGGCCCTGGCCTACAGCTACGAGCGCAGCGGGCAACTGGCCAAGGTGTTCGCCGACGGCTCGCCGATCAAGACTGCCCAGGTGCGCGCCATTCTCCTGCGCCAGGTGGCCTCTCCCCAACTGCTGCGCCAGCAAGCGCAGAAGGCCGAGTCGCCAGCGGAACGCAACGCCGCGCGTTTTATCCTGCTGTACAAGGACCTGACCCGCGGCCAGTACGCGGCCTTCGGCAAAGACTTCGAGCAACTGCCGCCCACCCTGCCCGACGCTAGCCTTGCCGCCAGCCTGGGCTACATCTACCTCGTTACCCCGCCGTTGCAGGACTTCCACTGGAATGGCCCACAGCCCGAAGAAGAAAAACCCGACTACCGCTGCCCAAGCCTGTTGGAGACGGCCGCCCTCCTGCAGCGTGACCCGAAAGCCCCGGCCGGGCTGCTCTGCCTCGGCGAGTTCATGCGTTTCAGCGGCTTCGACCGCATGCCCCTGGACACCCCGCCACCGGCCGAGAACCTGGGCGGCACCCAGGACACGTTCCCGGGCAAGCCGTTCTCGCGGCTCGACGGCTATCAGGTGGTAATCAACAACCCCAAGGCCAGCCGTGACGATCGCGCCTACGCGCTGTACCGAGCCATCAACTGCTACGCCTCCTCGGGCCATAACAACTGTGGCGGTGCCGGTGTCGAGCCCGCCGTGCGCAAGGCCTGGTTCCGCCAGTTGAAGACCAAGTTGGGGGATACCCAGTGGGCTCAGTCGCTGCGTTACTACTGGTAGGCAAGCGCCTGGGCTATGGCCTGCTGCTGTGGCTGTGCTGGGCAACGCCGGCCAGCGCGGCAGTGGACGCCGCCGACTACGACGCCTTCTGGCTGTGGAGCGGGGTCAAGACCCAGCCGGTGCTGGGCCAGGCCAGGACCCTGTACCTCCTCCAGGGCCAGATCAGCCGTTCGCGACGCCATCCGGCCAGCGGCGTCCAGCTCATCGCCCAGGGCCTGCCGGTGTCGCGTCTGCGCCAGGAGCAGGTGTGGGTGGTCTACCGCGCCCACACCCTGGCCTGGCCCGAACCGCTGTATGACCAGTTGCTGGGCCAGGTCCGGCGTTGGCAGGCCACGGGCACCCAGGTGGTGGGCATCCAGATCGATTTCGACAGCAGCACCCACGACCTGGAACGCTATGGCCACTTCCTGCGCGACCTGCGCCAGCGCCTGCCGGCGCACTACCGCCTGAGCATCACCGGGTTGATGGACTGGGGCAGCAACGCCGACCCGCAAGCCATCGCCCAGTTCAAGGGCGTGGTGGACGAAGTGGTGGTGCAGACCTACCAGGGCCGCCGCAGCATCCCCAACTACGCCAGCTACCTGCCGCGCCTGGACCGCATGGGCCTGCCCTACAAGGTCGGCCTGATCCAGGGCGGTGAATGGCAGGAACCCCAGGCCCTGCGCGACAGCCCCTGGTTCAAGGGCTACGTGGTGTTCTTGCAGAATCCTCAGTCCGGGCCCTGAGAGCGGTGCAATAAGTGCTCACAGTAATGCCCATCAGTGCCCTTGATCCTCGAGGCCTGCTGAGGCAAAACGGTTCCCGCGGAGTTGATATGCCAAGCAGCCATTGGTGATACCTCTCTCGTCGGACAAGGATTGACCTCGACGAATACAGGCACTAGGCTCGACCTCACAACTCAACCCCGTACGCAGAGATTAAGTTCGCTGGCCGTTGGGGTGAAAAAACCGGCCCAGGCCGGTTTTTTCGTTTCCAGGGAATGGAATAGTGCGCACGGCCTTCTTTGTCGATGGCTACAACCTGTTCTACGGGTTGCTGGCCGACACCCCATTCAAGTGGCTCGACCTGCCCGGGTTGCTGACCCATATCGTGCAGATCGAAAACCCCGCCAGCCGACTGGCCTCGGTGGACTACTTCACTTCTTCAGTCAAACCCCGGCTGGCCACCCGCGGCCGGGCCTCCAAGGAAGCGCAAGACACCTACCTGCGCGCCTTGAAGGCGTCCCAGGTCAATGTGCACCTGGGGCGCCATCAGCTTGAACCGGCCAAAGCCCCACGCTTCATCAATAAAGCCGTAGGGGCTTCACGCCAGGACACGGTGGACATCTGGAAACTTGAGGAAAAGGAAACCGACGTCCATCTGGCGATCAGCATGTACCGCCTCACAGCCAGGCAAGCCCTGCATCCTCCAGATGAACGCATCGAGCAACTGGTGCTGGTCTCGGGAGACACCGATATGGCACCAGCGCTGCGGGCCATTCGCGAAGACTTCCCGGACTTGACCCTTGGCGTGATCCTGCCTCACCGCCCGCAGTATCAGCGCCCGCAACCCGGCTCACTGAAAGCCCAGGCCCACTGGATGCGCCGGGTCGTCAGCGCAGAGGAACTGTGCAAGCACCAGTTCCCCGAACGAGTGGCGACCCGCAAGGCGCCCGCGATCAAGCCGGACTACTGGTGAGCCCAGCTGCTGCGGCCTTACCAGTCATAAGTCAGGCTCGAGACCATGGTCCGGCCTTCGCCGTAGTAGCAGTCCCAGATGCTGGTGCAGTTGGCGACGTAGGTCTTGTCGGTGAGGTTCTTCACGTTCAGCGCCAGCTTCACGCCCTTGAGCTGCAACGGCGACTTTTCAAGGTCGTAGGTCAGGCCGGCGTCGTACACGGTGTAGGAAGGGATCTGGAAGGCGCCGTCGTAGTCGGTGCCGTAGCTGCCCTTGACGTAGCGGGCGCCGACGCCCGCTCCCAGGCCTGCCAGGGGGGTGTCGCCCAGGATGGTGTAGTTGAGCCACAACGCAGCAGTCAGGGGTGGCATGCCCGCCGGGTGGCGACCCTCGCGGCCATCGTTGTCCTTGGTGTACTTGATGTCGTTGCGCGATGCCGAGGCAATCACGTCCAGCGATTCGCTGAGGCTGGCCTTGGCTTCAAGCTCGATACCCCGGGAGCGCACCGCGCCGCTCTGGATACTGAACCCGGGGTTGGCCAGGTCGGTGGTCAGAATGTTCTCCTGGTCCAGCTGATAGGCCGATACCTGGACGAAGCTCTCCTGGCCCGGAGGCTGGAATTTCACCCCCACTTCGTACTGCTTGCCGGTGGAAGGCTCGAACGCGCTGCGCTGGAAGCTGGTGCCGCTCAACGGCAGGAAGGATTCCGAGTAGCTGACAAAGGGCGCCAGCCCGTTGTCGAACAGGTACACCAGCCCCCCGCGCCCGGTGAAGGACTGGTTCTTGACGTTGGTATGGGCCCCACCCAGCGGCGCCTTGTTGTCGGTTTCCGCCCAATCGTTGCGACCGCCCAGCACCAGCACCCACTTCTCGTACTTGATCTGGTCCTGCACGTAGAGGCCGGTCTGGATGATGGTGTTGTCCCACTGGTAAGCGTTGCCGAAATTCAGCGACTGGCCGTAGGTGGGGGTGAACATGTCGAGAATCGGCGGGTTGTAGTCGTACTTGCCGTGGTATTTCGAATTGAAGTGGTAGTAATCCAGTCCCACCAGCACCGTGTGGTTGAACGGCCCGGTGTCGAATTCGGCCTGGGCGATGTTATCCACGCCGAAGACCTTGTTGTGCTGCTTCCAGTCGACCCCGTAGCGGGTCATGTAGCGCTGGTCGTCGAGCCCGGTCTTGGGGTTGGTGACGAACTTGTAGCCGTGCAGCGGCGCACGGTAACGGTCGTCGACGTCGGCATAGCGGGCATTCTGCTTCAGGGTCCAGACATCGTTCAGGCGATGGGAGAACTCGTAGCCCACGACGAACTGGTCACGGTCGTAGGCATTGACCCCGGGCTCGCCGAGAAACAGGTCGCGGTCGATCTTGCCGTTGGGGTTGGCGAACACCGTGCCCACGCTGGGCAGGCCCTGGGCCTCGGGCACGTCGTTGTCCTTCTGGAACTGGGCAAACACCGTCAGTTGGGTGTCGTCATCCGGCCGCCAGGTCAGGCTCGGGGCAATGAACTGACGCTGGCGCTGCACGTAATCGATGGCGTCCTGGCTGTCGCTGGCCAGGCCGGTCAGGCGATAGAGGAACTGCCCCTGCTCATCCAGCGGGCCGCCCAGGTCCAGGGCGATGCTCTTGTGGTCGTAGCTGCCGGCTTCCACTTTCAGCTGATGCACGGGGGTCTCGGTGGGCCGCTTGCTGACCATGTTGACGATCCCGCCCGGCTGGTTCTGCCCGTAGAGCACCGAGGCCGGGCCCTTGAGCACTTCGATGCGCTCCAGGGAATAGGGCTCGATCTGCAGGGCACCACCGGTACTGCCACCGCCATAGGGCAAGTGCAGGCCGTCGAGGTACAGCGGAGTCGGTGAAAAACCACGGGAGGTGGGTTCGTCGAAAATCTTCACCCGGTCGGAAAAGCCGCCGCCGGTCATGCCCGGGGTATAGAGCAGCGCCTCGGTCACGCTCTGGGCACCACGGGCGCTGATTTCCTTGGCGCCGATCACGTTGATGGTCTGCGGAATCTCCACCAGCGCCGAATCGGTCTTGCTGCCGGTGGCGCTGCGCTTGGCCACGATCCCCGGCACTGCGCCCCAGGCATTTTCATCCACTTGGGTGGCGCCGATGCGGGTTGGCCCCAGCTCCAGGGCAGCGCCCTGGGCCACTGGCTGCAGCCCCCAGCTGGCGCCACTCTGGGTGGCCTGCAGGCCGGTCCCCGCGAGGAGCTGGTGCAGCCCTTGCGCCACTTCGTAGCGGCCTTGCAGGCCCTGGCTGTGCTTGCCGGCCGTCATGCTTGCATCCACCGACAGGAGAATCCCCGCCGCACTGGCAAAGCGGTTCAGCACCTGGTCGAGGTTGCCGGGGGCGATCTGGTAGTCGCGGGCCTGGCTCTGGCTGCCCGGCTCGGCCTGGACAATGCCTGGCAGCACGGGTGCCACCGCCAGCAGCGCAACAAAGGCTCGGCGGCGCGCGGTAGCGCCCAGGGTCAAAATGGATGCAGCGGTCTGGTAAGGCATTCCTGAACTCCCCATGAGAATGCGTCTTGATCGGCTTTCATGGGGTATCCCGAACGGCGCGCCGGAATCGACAACCGCCTGACAAAATATTTTTGCATTCAGCCTCGCGGCTTGAGGGTTACCCAGTAGCGGGTCACCGCATGGGCCCGTACCGGTAGCGAGCGCTCCAGGGCGGCGAGCACCGCATCGCTGTCGGCCAGGGGAAAGACCCCGGTCAGCAGCAAGCCCGCCACCTGCTCATCGCAGCGCAGCACCCCTGGCCGATACCGTGACAGCTCAGCGACGAACTGCCCCAGGGGCTGGCGTTCGGCAATCAACCGGCCCTCGCTCCAACTGCTGGCATTGACCTGGGCCACTTGCCGGGCCGACACCCGGCCGGCGTCGAACCACAGGCGTTCGCCGGCATTCAGTTGCAGGGCCTGGGTGTGACGGGGGCTGATCCGCAGGGCCCCTTCGTAAAGATCGACCCGGGTGCCGCCGTCCAACTCGCGCACGGCGAAACGTGTGCCCAGGGCCTGGATATCGCCGGCGGGGGTTTCCACGATCAGCGGCCGCGACGGGTCATGCCCGCTGGTCAGCAGGATCTCGCCCTGGATCAGGCGGATGCGCCGTTCGCTGGCGCTGAACAGCAGGTCGACGGCGCTGGCGCTGTTGAGGTCCAGGCGGCTGCCGTCGCTCAGGGTCAGGTGGCGTATTTCCCCGGTGGCGCTGCGCTGCCCGGCGAAGGCCGCTCGCCAGGGCTGGCTGTCCTGCACCAGGTAGCCGCTGCCACCGGCCACCAGCAGCAAGCCGAGCAGCTTCAGTGCGGCGCGGCGCTGCTGGTCCGGCGCCTTGGCCAACAGCACATGAGTGCTGTGTTCCGGCACGCCTTGCAGGGTCTGTTGCAGTTGCTGCAGGCGTTGCCAGGCTCGCTGGTGCTCGGGATCGGCCTGCTGCCAGGCGTCGAAGGCGCTGCGCTGCTGCGCGCTCAATTCGCCGCCCCAATGCAGCATCAGCCACTCGCTGGCCTGCTCGACAACGCTGGGGGCAATGGGTGCTTGATGAGGTTTCATTCTGCGTAGAGCACCTGGTAACAGGCCTGGATCGCACGGGTCATGTACTTCTGCACCGAGCTGACGGAAACCTCCAGGCGCTCGGCAATCTGCGCATAGCCCAGCCCCTCGAACTGCGACATGACAAAGGCCTGGCGCACTTTGTCCGGCATGCGGTCGAGCATGGCGTCGATCTGCATCAGGGTTTCGAGAATCAGCGCGCGGCTTTCCAGGGAGGGGGTCTGCGGCTCCGGCAAGTGGGCGATGCTTTCCAGGTAGGCGCGCTCGATGCGCGCGCGCCGCCATTGGTCGACCACCAGGTTGCGGGCGATCTGCGCCAGGTAGCTGCGGCTTTCCTGCTGCCCGGGAAAACGCCCCGAGAGCAAGAGGCGCAGGAAGGTGTCCTGCGCCACGTCCGCGGCATGCTCGCGATCGCCCAGGCGCTTGCGCAACCAGCCCTGCAACCAGCCGTGATGATCCTGATACAGACGATGGAGTTGAGCGTTGCCGTCAGTGGTGGCTTGCATGAATGAAACTGCGCACATGATTGAGAGCAATTATCATTACACTTTTTTCTCAATCCAGGCAAAACGCTTTTCAACCTGGCTGGCTGGCAGCCTGCAATGGGTAGACCGACTGCCAACCACCCCCCAGCGCCTTGTACAGGCCAACCATGGCCAGGGACACTCCGGCCGAGCTTTCCACCAACTGCTCCTGGGTTGCCAGCAAGGCCCCCTGCACCGTCAGCACGTTGACAAAATCCACCACCCCTTCGATGTACTGCTGCTGTGCCGTGCGCAGGGCGATCTGGTTCTGCCGCACCGCTTCGGCCAGGCTGTCGCGGCGCAACTGGCTGGCGTTGTAGCGGGTCAGTTGGTCGTCGATTTCGTGCCAGGCCCGCAGCACCGTCTGCTGGTAGGCCAGGGCTGCTTCCTGCTGCTGGGCCTCGCGCAACTGGAGCATGCCCCGCAGGCGGCCGCCATCGAACAGCGGCAGGCTGAACTGCGGGCCGATGCCGAACTGCCGCGAACTCCAGGAACCGAAGTCCGCCAGTTGCAGGGCCTGGGAGCCGAAGTTGCCGGACAGGGTAATGCGCGGATAGAAATCGCCCTTGGCCACACCGATGCTGGCCGTGGCTGCATGCAGGCGCGCCTCGGCCTGGCGGATATCCGGACGCCGCTCGGCCAGTTGCGAAGGCAGGCCGATAGCCACCTGGGATGGCGGTTGCGGCACTGGCGCATCGCTGGCCAGTTCCTGGTGCAAGGCCTGGGGTGGCTCCCCCAGCAGCAGGCTCAGGGCATTGATCAGCTGCGCCTGGCGCTGTTGCAGCTCCGGCAGTTGCGCCTCGATGGTGGCAACCTGGGCGGCGGCTTCGGCCACGTCCAGGTCGGTGGCCACGCCGTCGGCCAGGCGCAGTTGCGAGAGTTTCAGGCTGTGCCGGGCGACCTCGAGGTTCTGCTCGGTGACCGCCCGGGTGCTCTGCACGCCGCGCAGTTGGATGTAGTCCTGGGCGGTTTCCGCCAGCACCGACAGCAGCACCCCGCGCCGGTCGTTCTCCGCCACTTCCAGGGTCGCATCGGCGGCCTCGGTTTCGCGCCGCACCCGGCCCCAGAAATCCAGCTCCCAGGAGGCGGAGAAGCCCGCTTCCCAGAGATTGAAGGCCGATTTTCCGTTGTTCCCCGAAGGGTCGTTCAGGCCCTCGGCACTGTTGCGCTTGCGCCCGTAGCCGCCATTGGCCGAGGTGCTCGGATAGCGTTCGGCAGTAATGACCTGGCGCGCCGCCCGGCTCTGCTGCAAACGGCTGGTGGCCAGTTGCAGGTCGAGGTTATCGCTCAGGACGCGACGGCTCAGGGCCGACAGTTGCGGGTCGTTGAACACCTCCCACCAGCGCTCCTGCATGGCACTGTCCACCGCCTGGCTGGCAGCGGCCTGGGCCGGGGCGGACCAGGCCTGGACCTGGGTCGCCTGGGGCCTCTGGAAATCCGGGCCGACATTGCACGCGGCCAGGGACAGCAGGCTCAGCGCCAGCAGAGTGCGGAGCCCGTGGGAGCGTCTGTGACGGCTGCGTTCGCGGCTCATCGCTGGGTCACCTCGCGGGCGCTGGTGGCAGAGCTGTGGGTGTCCACGCTGGCTTCCACCGACATGCCCACCCGCAACCGCTCGGCCAACGGCTGGTTGGGTTCCAGAAGGATCTTCACCGGAATGCGCTGCACCACCTTGGTGAAGTTGCCGGTGGCGTTATCCGGCTTCACCGCGGCGAAGGTCACACCGGTGGCCGGGGCCAGGCTTTCCACCCGACCATGCAGGGTCTCGCCGCCCAGGCTGTCGACCCGCACCTCCACCACCTGCCCGGCATGCATGGCCGTCAGCTGGGTTTCCTGGAAGTTGGCCAGTACATAGGCCTGCTGCAGCGGCACCACGGCAAGGATCTTGCTGCCCGGGGTGACATAGGCACCGACCCGCACCGCGCGCTCGCCGACCATGCCGTCCACCGGCGCCACGATGCGCGTGTAGGACAACTCGTAGCTGGCCATTTCCAGGGCCGCCTGGGCACGTTTCAAGCCGCCTTCGGCGGCGTCGCGCTGAGCGGTGAGGATCTCCACCTGTTTGCGCTCTGCCGCCAGGGCTGCGGTGGCGGTGGCCAGCCGGGCGCTGGCCTGGTCGATGCGGGTCCGGGCCTGCTGGGCGTTCTGCACCGTGCCGGCGCCGACCCCGGCCAGGTGGTTGTAACGGTTCAGTTCATGCTCGGCAAAGGCTCGCTCGGCCTGGGCCGCGCTCAAGGCAGCCTGGGCCTGGGCGATCACCGAACTCTGCCGGTCCAGGGTCGCCCGGGCGTTCTGCAACTGCGCCTTGGCCACCAGGGTCTCGGCATCCGCCGCCTGGGCCGCGGCGCGCAGGTCACGGTCGTCGATCAGCGCCAGCAGTTGCCCGGCCTTGACCTGCTGGTTGTCCTCCACCAGCACTTCCTTGATGAACCCCGCC
Source organism: Pseudomonas sp. JV245A (assembly GCF_032424515.1). Lineage (NCBI taxonomy): Bacteria > Pseudomonadati > Pseudomonadota > Gammaproteobacteria > Pseudomonadales > Pseudomonadaceae > Pseudomonas > Pseudomonas sp. JV245A. The sequence goes on along the minus strand of NZ_VYKE01000111.1, from coordinate 1,845 downwards.
ACGCGCGGGGCCACCAGGGTGTAGTCGGCGGCGATGAAGGCGTCGTTGGTGGTCTGCTCGCCGGCGCGGCCGAACAGCCCCGGCAGCGCCAGGTAGGCCAGCACGCCAAGGGCCGCCACTGCCGCTACCGCAATGGCGATTTTGTGTTTGTTCTGGGTCGTCATGACAAAGGTCTCGTTCAAGTCGGTGCCCGCGGTGGGTAGATCCGCGTCGGCAGCCAGAAAATCAGCAGGATCAGCACAGCGGCCAGCCCTGCCATGCAGTAGTAGAGGTCGGCGGAGGTCAGCACCACGGCCTGCTGGTGCAGGCGCCGGGCCAGGCCGGCGACGCCGTCGTCCACCAGAGGCGAGTTGCCCAGGCTGTCCACCAGCATGGTCGAATGAAAATGCAGGCGGCGGGTGGTCAGCACATCCAGCACACCGGTGGCGATCACCGCCGCCAGGCCTTTCACGGTGTTGAACCACGCCGAGGCAAAAGGCCCTTCCATCGGGGTGATACTGCCGGTGGAAAGCATTAGCAATGGCAGCACTGCCATGGGCTGGCCGAATATCTGCAGCAGTTGCAGCACATAGAAGTCGTCACGGATCCAGGCCGAGGTCAGGTGCGTACCGCCCAGACAGGACAGCACCAGCATGCCCAGGCCGATCCCCAGCACCCAGCGGCAATCGACCCAGCGCAGGTTGCACAGTGCTGCCACCAGGGGCAGCGCAAGCAGTTGCGGCAGGGCCATCACCAGCATCACCGGCGCGGTCTGCAACGGCCGGTAGCCCTGGACCTGAGCCAGATAGGCGGACGGGATGATGATCACCGCCGTCAGTACCACCAGCACCCCGGCCAGGGTCAGCAGGGCGAAGGACAGGTTGCGGATGCCGAGCATCTGCAGCTTGAAGAAGGGAATCGGCTGCGACCACTCGTTGATCATGAACAGCACCAGCAGCACCAGGCCGCCGGCCAGCAGCACACAGATCAGCGGCGACTCGAACCAGTCCAGGCGGTTGCCCTGCAGGATACCGATCACCAGCATGCAGATCGCCGGAAAGCCCAGCAGCAGGCCGCGCCAGTTGAACTGCTTGAAACGCTCCAGGCGCAGCGGGTCCTGGGGCAGGCCGTAGGCCACCGCCGCCATCGCCAGCAGGCAAGGCAGCACCACCTGCCAGAACGCCCATTGCCAGCCCACGTACTCGGTCCAGAGTGCCGCCAGGGGCGTGCCCAGGCTGGGGCCGAAGGTGGCGGTCAGGGCATAGCCGGCCAGGCCGTAGAGCTTGACGTTGGCCGGCAGGAAACGCAGGGCCACGGTCATCAGCATCGGCGGCAGCGCGCCGCCGGCCAGGCCTTGCAGGGTGCGCAACAGCAACAGGCTTTCGTAGTTCGGGGCGAAGGGGCACAGCACCCCCAGCAGGGTGAACAGGCCAATGGCACACAGGGTGAAGCGCCGCAGGGAAAAGGTCACCGAACACCAGGGCGCGAAGGCCATGGCCGCCACCGAGGTGGCGGTGTAGCAGGCCACCAGCCAGGTGCCTTCGTCGTAGCCGATGAACAGCGCACCACGAATGTCCGCCAGGGCGATCTTGGTCACCATCTCGTTGAGGCCCGAGACCAGCACCGCCAGCAGCACGCCCACCAGGCCGATGATGATCCGCGGCCCGAACACCGGCGGTGCAATGGCTGCCGGCTTGCTGGCGGCTTCAACCGAAGCAGGCGCAGCGACAGCGAGGGAACTCATGGAAATACTGCTCCAGACAAGAAAACCAGAGCAGTTTATGAACAGCCGATGCTGACGAAAACTGACTTATCGACAGTTTATAAGTGCGCCAGACGCAATGATTCACCCTGTTGACCGTAGGA
>NZ_VYKE01000110.1:0-19706 GCF_032424515.1 Pseudomonas sp. JV245A | reverse complement strand
TACGGGTCGGCGGCTACGGCGGCGCCGAGGGCCTGGCGCGCTTTATCCGCGAGCAGCGGATCGGCCTGCTGCTGGATGCCACCCACCCCTACGCAGCACAGATCAGCGCCAATGCCGTGGCCGCCGCGAAGAGCGCTGGCGTGCCCTGCTGGGCCTTGCGGCGCCCGGCCTGGCAGCCTCAACCGGGTGACGACTGGCGCGAGATCGACGGCTGGGCGCAACTGGTGGAGGCCCTGCGCCCCTTCAAGCGGCCACTGTTCACCCTGGGCCGCGAGCCCCTGCAGCACCTGGATGAAATTCCCCCCGGGCAATTCTGGACCCTGCGCGCCCTGGAGGCCTGCCCGGGCAACGAGCACTGCGAAGTCATAGGTGCCCGCGGGCCGTTCCTGATCGAAGACGAGCGGCAGTTGTTCGCCCGCCGGCAGATCGACGTGCTGATCAGCAAGAACAGTGGCAGCAGCGCCACCGAACCCAAGCTGGAAGTGGCCCGCGAGCGCGGGCTGCCGGTGCTGGTACTCAAGCGTCCGGACCTGCCCGAAACGGATCGCAATTTCAGCAGCACGGCCCAGTTGCTGCTGGCCCTGGGCTTGCCGGATAAAGCCTGACAGACAAAACCATCGCGCCCCACAGCAACATGGGAAACCCCTGGCAGCGCGCGCCAACTCCTTGCTTTAGCCTTCCTTGAACAGCCTCAGTGACGCCGGCGCCGGGCAGGACCGCCTGTCGCTTCACTGGGTTTTTCGCGGGCAAATGGGTTGCCGCGACGTATCCCAAGGAATACATTTTCCATGTTCGTTTTCGAGCAGACTCCTGAGTTCAGCCGCTGGCTGCTGAACCTGAAGGACCCGCAAGGGAAAACCCGTGTACTGGCCAGGATCCGTGCCGCACAGCTGGGCCGTTTTGGCGACTGCGAACCTGTGGGCGAAGGCGTCCACGAGATGCGCATCCACCGCGGTCCGGGTTACCGGGTGTACTTCTCGCGCCGCGGCAAAGTGATCTACCTGCTGTTGATCGGCGGCGACAAGGCCACCCAGAAACGCGATATCCAACGGGCCAGGCAACTGGCCTGCGACCTCAAGAGCGAGGGCTGAAACATGCGCACCCCAGTGACCCGCTTCGACGCGGCGGAGTACCTCAAGACCCCTGAAGACATGGTCGCCTACCTCAACGCCTGCTTCGAGGAAGACACCGGCGACGGCGTGCTGATCCGCGCCGCACTCAACGACATCGCCCGTGCCCGCGGCATGACCCAGGTCGCCCGTGACACCGGCCTGGGCCGCGAAAGCCTGTACAAGGCCCTCGGCAGCCAGGGCAACCCGGAGTTCGCGACTATCATCAAGGTGATGAAGGCCCTGGGGTTGAAGATCAACGTCAGCAACGCCTGAACCGCTCCTGCGACACCACACCGCACACGGTGTTTTTTTACTTATCCACAGCGATCAGGCTAAATACCCGCCTGATCGCTCAACCGACGGATCGCCCACCATGTCCCGACAACGGCTCGCATTTGCCTGGATCGCCTGCTTCGCAGTGCTGTTCAACATGCTTGCCATGCCGCTTTCCGGGGCCATGCCGCGCAGCGATTCGGGGCTGGACGAGCAACTGCTGTGGGGCAGCTTCTGCTCCTCCACCGGCACCAAGCTGGTGGCCATTTCCCTGGGCAAGCTCGACCAGCAAGCGCCGCAGAACGACGACCATTCCACCATGCAGCACTGCTGGTGCTGCTCCGGCTCGCCGCCGCTGGTGGCCTTGCCCGGGCACGTTCCCCAGCTGTCTTTCACCCGCTTCGCAGTCCAGCCGGGCGCACCGCAACCGCAGGTAGAACGGCTCACCCTGCGCCAGCAATGGCCCAGCCTGAACCCCGGTGCCCCGCCTCTGGCATGATTCCCTTTCGCAAGTGATCTGCGTCTTTGAATCGTTCTGGAGAACTCACATGTTCAAACCATCCCTGGTCAAGCAATCCCTGCTGCTGGCCGCACTGCTGCTGCCTGCCTGTTTCGCCACCGCCCACGACTACAAGGCCGGTGACCTGCAGATCGCTCATCCCTGGTCTCAGGAACTGCCGCCGAACGCGCCCACCGTGGCCGCGTACTTCGTGGTGCACAACCCGGGCAAGAACGCCGACACCCTGCTCAGCGTCGACTCGCCGATCGCCGGCAAGGCCGAGCTGCACGAGCACGTCAAGCAAGGCGACATGATGAAGATGCAACAAGTGGCCAAGGTGGCGGTGCCCGCCGGTGGCGAGGCGACCTTCGCCCCCATGGGCTACCACGTGATGCTGCTGGAGCTCAAAGACCGCAGCCTGCTCACCGACGGCAAGCGTTTCCCGCTGACCCTGCACTTTGAAAAAGCCGGTGACGTCACGGTCGAAGTGGCGGTGCAGAAGCAGGCGCCGGACGCCATGCAAGGGCATATGCACGCCCAGTAAGCACTGACCGGCCCTCTCCGTGAACGCCCCGCACGCGCCTGGCCGCAGGCGGTCCGTGCCGCGCCGCGACTCGTCTGGAGTCCGCCGCGGCAGCTGGATCAGCCTGTTCGCCATGCTGATGATCTTTATCGGCCCGTTGATCTCCCAGTCGATGCCGATGGATCACGCGATGCCGATGAACATGTCCGTTTCCATGGACATGGGCGACGCTGCGCCCGGCTGCCACGGTGAAAGCCCGCACCATGCACAGAAGGGCAGATCCCAGGGCGAAGAGCATGTGCTCTGGGAAAAATGCGGCTATTGCAGCCTGCTGTTCAATTGCCCGGCGCTGCCTTCGGCGCTGTCGTTCGCCGCTCTGTTCACGCCGCCCACACCGTATTTCCTGATCCCCGCCACGCGCCTGGGCCACGCCCGGCAGACCGTGTTCCCCGGCGCCCTGACCCGGGCCCCACCGTTCCTCGCCTGAGTCTTCAGCTCATCTCACACGGCCGGCTGTCAGCGCGACAGACGCGTACCTGCGGCCGCGTCATTCAAGACCGAACGATGGAACATCTATGTTTTCTGCCGACTCTCGCCTGGGCGTTGCCCAGCCACTCAAGACCTTCGCCCTGAACCCTGCGCGCCAGCACTTCAACCGCGCCCTCGCGGTCCTCTGCGGCGCTCTGCTGACGCCCCTGGCGCTGGCCGACGATGCCGCAACGGACCACTCCCGGCACAGCACCGAACTGAGCCCGACGGTGATCACCGCCATCGCCCCCAGCTCGCCCCTGACCGTGGTCACCAACCCCAAGGACCCGCGCCAGCCGGTGCCGGCCAGTGACGGCGGCGACTACCTCAAGACCATTCCCGGCTTTGCCCTGGTGCGCAACGGCGGCACCAACGGCGACCCGGTGCTGCGGGGCATGTTCGGCTCGCGGCTGAACATCCTCACCAACGGCGGCATGATGCTCGGCGCCTGCCCGGGCCGCATGGACGCGCCGACCTCTTATATCTCTCCGGAAACCTACGACCGGCTGACCGTGATCAAGGGCCCGCAGACCGTGCTCTGGGGCCCGGGCGCCTCGGCCGGCACGGTGCTTTTCGAGCGCGAACCGGAACATTTCGGCGAACTCGGCACCCGGGTCAATGCCAGCCTGCTGGCCGGCTCCAACGGGCGCTTCGACAAGACCCTGGATGCCGCTGCCGGTGGCCCCCTGGGTTATGTGCGGGTGATCGGCAACACCGCCCACGCCGACGACTACCGCGACGGCAACAATGACACCGTGGCCTCGCGCTATGACAAGTGGAACGGTGACGTGGCCCTGGGCTGGACCCCGGACGCCGACACCCTGCTGGAACTCACCGCCGGCAAGGGCGATGGCGAAGCCCGCTACGCCGGGCGCGGCATGGACGGCTCGCAGTTCAAGCGCGAAAGCCTGGGCCTGCGTTTCGAGAAGTCCAACCTTGGCGAGGTGCTGGACAAGGTCGAGGCCCAGGTCTACTACAACTACGCCGACCACGTGATGGACAACTACAGCCTGCGCACCCCATCCGGCACCGGAATGATGGCCGGCCCCATGGCCTCCAACGTCGACCGTCGCACCCTCGGGGCGCGGATCAAGGCCACCTGGCGCTGGGCCGACCTGCAACTGATCGGCGGCCTGGACGCCCAGACCAACGAACACCGCAACCGCGCCAGCAGCGGCATCGACACCTACAAGGAGTTGCCCCGTACCAAGGACGCCGACTTCCACAACTACGGAGCCTTCGGCGAGCTGACCTGGTACGCCGCCGAGCGTGACCGCATGATCACCGGCGCGCGCCTGGACCGCGCCTCGGCCAAGGACTACCGGCAAAGCATCGGCTCGGGAATGATGACCCGCCCCAACCCCACCGCCGGCGACACCCGGGCCGATACCCTGCCCAGCGGCTTCGTGCGCTACGAGCATGACCTGGCCGACAGCCCGACCACGCTCTACGTCGGCCTTGGCCACACCCAGCGCTTCCCCGACTACTGGGAGCTGTTCTCGCCGAAAATGGGCCCGGCCGGCTCGGTGAACGCCTTCGATTCGATCAAGCCGGAAAAGACCACCCAGCTCGACTTCGGCCTGCAATACCAGGGTGAAGACCTGGAAGCCTGGGCCTCGGGCTACATCGGCCAGGTGCGCGACTACATCCTCTTCGACTACAACTCGAAAATGATGGGCATGAGCACCTCTCGGGCCGAGAACATCGACGCCCGGATCATGGGCGGCGAACTGGGCGCGGCCTACAAGCTGACCTCCAACTGGAAAGCCGACGCGACCCTAGCCTACGCCTGGGGCAAGAACAGCAGCGACGGCAAGGCCCTGCCACAGATGCCGCCGCTGGACGCGCGCCTGGGCCTGACCTACAGCGAGGACGACTGGAGCGCCGGGGCCTTGTGGCGCGTGGTCGCCGCGCAGAACCGGGTGGACCTGAACAAGGGCAACGTGGTCGGCAAGGACTTCGGCAAGAGCGGCGGCTTCGGCGTGTTCTCCCTCAACGGCGCCTACCGGGTGACCAAGAACCTCAAGCTCAGCACCGGGGTCGACAACCTGTTCGGCAAGGCCTACGCCGAGCACCTGAACCTGGCGGGCAATGCCGGCTTCGGCTACCCGGCGACGGACCCGCAAGCCATCAAGGAACCGGGGCGCACGCTCTGGACCAAGGTTGACCTGAGTTTCTGATGCCCCTTCGCCGGCACGCCGTCTCCTTGTCGCAGGAGCCGGCTTGCCGGCGAACAGCCCCCATAAGAAAAGATCCACAGCCCTGCGGAGCCTTCCCCGATGAACCGACCCAAAGTGTCTTTCTACAACCTGGCCTGGCGCTGGCATTTCTACGCCGGGCTGTTCGTCGCCCCCTTCATGGTGATGCTGGCCCTGACCGGCATCGTCTACCTGTTCAAACCGCAGCTGGACCCGCTGATGTACCCCAGCCTGCTCAAGGTGCCTGCCGCCCACCACAGCCTCAGCGCCGATGAGCTGTTGCAACGGGTTCAGGCCGCCTACCCCCAGGGCCATATCAAGCAGTACCTGCCCCCTGTGGATGCCGAGCGCAGCGCGCAGTTCGTGGTGCAGCACAAAGGCCAGGAACTCAATGTATTCATCGACCCCTACCACGGCGACGTGCTCGGCGAGCAGGATGCCAAGGGCAACCTGCAGGCCATGGCCCGGGCCATTCATGGCGAGCTGATGATCGGCACCCCGGGTGACCGGCTGGTGGAACTGGCCGCGAGCTGGGGCATTGTCCTGGTGGTCTCGGGCCTGTACCTGTGGTGGCCGCGGGGCAAGTCTTCGGCCGGGCTACTCTGGCCACGCTGGAATGCCCGCGGCCGCCTGTTCTGGCGTGACCTGCACGGTGTGCTGGGTTTCTGGGGCTCGGCCTTCCTGCTGCTGATGCTGCTCAGCGGCATGACCTGGACCGGCTTCTGGGGCAAGCAGTACGCCGACCTGTGGAACCGCTTTCCGGCGGCCATGTGGAACGACGTGCCGACCTCCGACCAGCAGGCCGGAGAGCTCAACAGCGCCAGCCGCCAGACCGTGCCCTGGGCCCTGGAAAACACCCCCATGCCGATGTCCGGCGACCACGCCGAGCACATGGCCCACAACGCCGGCAATACCGCTCCGGCCGTCCCCGCCATCAGCCTGCAGGCTGTGCAGGACATCGCCCGTCAGCGCCAGGTCGAAGCGGGCTACAGCATCACCCTGCCGAGCACGGCGACAGGGGTATTCACCATCGCCGTATTCGCCGACGACCCGCGCCACGACGCCACCCTGCACGTCGACCAGTACAGCGGCCAGGTGCTCGCCGATGTGCGCTGGAAGGACTACAGCAACGTGGCCCGGGCCACCGAGCTGGGAGTGATGCTGCACGAAGGCAAGATGTTCGGGCGCTTCAACCAGATCCTGGTGCTGGTGGTGTGCCTGATGATCCTGCTCGGCGCCGTGAGTGGTCTCATCATGTGGTGGCAACGACGGCCCCAGGGCCGGCTCGGCGTACCACCACTGCGCCACGACCTGCCACGCTGGAAGACCGCAATGCTGGTCATCGGCCTGCTGGCCCTGGCCTTCCCGCTGGTGGGGGCTTCGCTGGTCGTGGTCTGGCTGCTGGACCGCCTGCTGCTATCGCGCTGGAACCGTGATCCTGAATCAGCCTCATCTTCAACATGAATCAGCCGAGATGCGCATTCCAGAGGGCTCTGTACACTCCGCGCGCTTCAGTCGCGCACAGTTATAATGTTACTTTATAACGCTTGGTGTAAGATCCCCGCCCGCAGCCTCATCCGCTGCGGGCAACCCTCTGGAAAAAGTGATTCACCGTCCCGATGAACAAGTACCTGCTGCCCAGCCTCTGCCTGATGGCCCTGACTTCCCCGGCCCAGGCCGACGGCTCCGCCCTGACCCTGCCCACCGGCACCATCTCCGCCGCCGCCAGCGAAGCCGACGACAGCATCCGCCTGGCCACCCCCACCAGCGCCGGTTCGCGCCTGGGCCTGAGCGCCCTGGAAACCCCGGCCAGCACCGACAGCCTGAGCGGCGATCGAATCCGCGCCCGGGGCGATCGGAGCATCCAGGACGCGGTATCGCGCAGCGCCGGCATCAGCCGCACCGGCACCCCGGGCGACGGCGGCACCTCGCTGTCGGCACGGGGCTTTACCGGGCAGAGCTCGGTAATGCAGCTGTATGACGGCAACCGCATGTACACCGGCATGGGCACCGTGACCTTCCCGGTGGACACCTGGGCGGTGGAGCGGGTCGACGTGCTCCGCGGCCCGGCCTCGGTGTTGTACGGCGAAGGCGCCACCGGTGCGGTGATCAACACCGTTGCGAAAAAGCCGTTCAGCGGCGAAATCGAAAACCACCTGCGCCTGGGCTACGGCTCCTTCGATCGCCAGCAGCAGGCCCTGGACAGCGGCGGCTCCCTGAGCGACACCCTGAGCTACCGGCTCAACCTCAACCGCGAACGCAGCAACGGCTGGATCGACCGGGGCGATTCCTCCGGCGACTTCGTCAGCGCTGCCCTGCGCTGGCAGGCCCGTGACGACCTGGCCTTCACCCTGGCCCACGACTACGGCGACCAGAACCCGATGAACTACTTCGGCACGCCGCTGATCGACGGGCGTTTACACAAGAGCCTGCGGGACAAGAACTACAACGTCGGCAACGACAAGCAGCACTACAACGACCAGTGGACCCGCCTGACCAGCCAATGGCAGATTTCCGACAACCTCAGCGCCAGCAACGAGCTGTACTACCTCAAGGCCCAGCGCCGCTGGCAGAACGCCGAGAGCTACAACTTCAACAGCCTGGGCCGGCAACTGACCCGCAGCGGCAACTTCGGCATCGGTCACCAGCAGGAACAGGTCGGCGACCGCCAGACCTTCACCTTCAAGCACTCGCTGCTGGGCCTCGACAGCCAGACCCTGACCGGGGTCGACTACAACCGCATCCGCTTCCACATGAAGAGCAACTCGCCCTTCATCGACAGCTTCAGCAACGGTCAGCCGGTGGACCTGTACCATCCGGCCCCGGACGACTTCGCCAGCGACAGCCCCTACCGCGACCAGTTCAAGACCACCACCAGGCAGATGTCGGTGTTCGCCGAAAACCGCCTGCAGCTCAGCGAGCGCTGGTCCCTGGTGAGCGGTGTGCGCCGCGACTACGTGCATATTGATCGCGATGACTTGAAGGACGACAGCCGAAGCGACAAGACCCTGACCGGTAACAACTGGAAGGCCGGGCTGGTGTTTGCGGTGACCCCGGACACCTCCCTCTATGGCCAGTACTCCACCAGCACCGACGGTGTCGGCGGGCTGATTTCCCTGAGCAAGAGCCAGCAGCAATTCGAACTCTCCAGCGCCAGGCAGACCGAGATCGGCCTCAAGCAGATGTTCTGGGACCAGCGCGGCGAATGGACCCTGGCGGCCTATCACATCGTCAAGAAGAAGCTGCTGACCGATGTCCCGGGCGACCCGGACCTGAAACAGCAGGTGGGCCAGCAATCCTCCAACGGCCTGGAAGCCAGCCTGGACCTGCAACTGCCCCGCGCCTGGCAACTGCAGGCCAACGCCGCCATCGTTCGCGCCCGGTACGACGACTTCCAGCAGGACGTCGACGGCGTGCAGGTCTCACGCGACGGCAAGCGCCCGGTGGACGTGCCCCGGCGCACCGCCAACCTGTGGCTGAGCAAGGCCCTCGACGATGACCTGCGGGCCGGCGCCGGAGTGCGCTACGTAGACGCACGCTACGCCGACATGGCCAACCGGAATCAGTTGCCCAGCTACACCGTGGTGGATGCCGCGCTGTCGTGGAAAGCCCTGCCCAGCACCACCCTGGGCCTGCAATTGAACAACCTGTTTGACCGCCAGTACGCGCAAAGCCAATACAATGACGGCCAGCAATGGATACTCGGCGAGCCGCGCTCGTTCTTCGTCACCGCTGACTACACCTTTTAACCTCACCTGCGGCCACCGCGCGGGGACCACACGGATACGGCATGACCTCGCTGAACCTCACCAACCTGGCCTGGACACCCTTGGGCCAGGGCCACTGCCACCACCAGTTCCAACTGCGTGAGGCCAGCCTGCAGGTGGCGGCCGGCGAGTTCGTCGGCCTGATCGGGCCCAACGGCAGCGGCAAGACCAGCCTGTTGCGCTGCGCCTATCGCTTCAGCAAGCCGCAGCAGGGCGAGGTGCAGCTTGAGCATCAGAATGTGTGGAAGCAGTCGCCGCGCTGGTGCGCGCAACGCATCGCCGTGGTCCTCCAGGAGTTTCCCGACGCCTTCGGCCTGACTGTGGAAGAGGTGGTCGCCATGGGCCGCACCCCGCACAAGGGCCTGTTCGACGGCGACACCCAGGACGACCGGCGCATCGCCCGCGAGGCCCTGGAATCGGTGGGCCTGCTGGGCTTCGAGGACCACGCCTTCGCCACCCTGTCCGGCGGTGAGAAACAGCGGGTGATCCTGGCCCGCGCCCTGGCCCAGCAACCCCAGTTGCTGATCCTCGACGAGCCCACCAACCACCTCGACCCGCGCTACCAGCTGGAGTTGCTGCAGCGGGTCAAGCGCCTGGGCATCGGTACCCTGGCGAGCATCCACGACCTGAACCTGGCCGCAGCCTTCTGCGACCGCCTGTATGTCCTCGACCATGGGCGCATCGTCGCCAGCGGCACGCCCGGCGAGGTGCTCACCGTCGAGTTGCTGCGCAACGTCTTCGGCGTCGAGGCGCTGATCGACGCCCATCCCCTGTCCGGCTACCCACGAATCACCTGGATCACCCAACCATGACCTTGCGCTCCCTGCTTCGCTCCAGCCTGCTCCTGGCCCTGTCTCTGGGGGCCGCCCAGGCCTTCGCCGAGGCCACCCATTACCCGCTGACCATCACCAGCTGCAACCGCGAAGTGACCTTCAAGCAAGCGCCGAAACACGCCCTCAGCCATGACATCAACATGACCCAGATGATGCTCGCCCTGGGGCTCAAGCCACGCATGGTGGGCTACAGCGGGATCAGCGGCTGGAAGGCCGTGACCCCGCAGATGAGCGCCCTGCTCGACGGCCTGCCGGAACTGGCGGCCAAGTACCCGTCGGTGGAAACCCTGCTCAATGCCAACGTCGACTTCTTTTTCGCCGGCTGGGACTACGGCATGCGCGTGGGCGGCGACCTCACGCCCCAGACCCTGGCGCCGCTGGGGATCAACGTCTACGAGCTGACCGAGTCCTGCGCCTTCGTGATGAAGCGCCCGGCCGCCAGCCTCGAGGACACCTACACCGACCTGCGTAACCTCGGGCGGATCTTCGACGTGCAGGATCGCGCCAACGCCCTGATCGCCCGGATGCAGGAGCAGGTGGCCCAGGTACAGAAGGACCTGCCCAGGGACAAGCCGCGGGTATTCCTCTATGACAGCGGCGAAGACCGGGCCATGACCTCGGGCCGCCTGGGCATGCCCCAAGCCCTGATCGATGCCGCCGGAGGGCGCAACATTCTCGATGACGTCGAGGCCAGCTGGACCCGGATCAACTGGGAGACCGTGGTCGAGCGCAACCCGCAGGTGATCGTGATCGTCGACTACAGCGAAGTCAGCGCCGAGCAGAAGCAGCAGTTCCTGCTGAACAACAAGGCCCTGCAAGGAGTCGATGCGATCAAGAACCAGCGCTTCATCGTCATCCCCTATGTGCAGGCCACGCCGGGCATCGACAACGTGCTGGCGGTGGAAACCCTGGCCAAGGGTTTCCACGGCGAATGACCAGTCCCCGCTATGCCGCACTGTTGATGGCCCTGGGCGCCCTGCTGCTGGCGTCCTGCGTGGTGTCCCTGGGCTTTGGCCCGGCGCGGGTGCCGGTGGAGGTGGTGGGGCGCATTCTGTTGCACAAGGCCCTGGGCCTGGGCGTTGTGGACTGGAGCCCGGGCCAGGAGCACATCGTCTGGCTGATCCGCGTGCCGCGCATGCTCCTGGGGGGCCTGGTGGGTGCCGGGCTGGCACTGATCGGCGCGGTGCTGCAGGCGGTGACCCGCAACCCGCTGGCCGACCCGCACCTGCTGGGGGTGACCTCCGGCGCCACCCTCGGTGCGGTGATCGTGGTGCTGCACCTGGGCCAGGTCATCGGGCTTTTGACCCTGCCCCTGGCGGCCTTTGTCGGCGCCCTGCTGAGCATGGCGCTGGTGCTGGGGATCGCCGCCCGCAACGGCCGCCTCGACAGCGACCGGCTGTTGCTGTGCGGGGTGGCGGTGTCGTTCGTGATGATGGCCGCGGCCAACCTGCTGCTGTTCATGGGCGACCACCGCGCCAGCTCCGCAGTGATGTTCTGGATGCTCGGCGGCCTGGGCCTGGCGCGCTGGGAACTGCTGGCGATCCCCGCCGCCAGCGTGCTGCTGGGGCTGGTGTTGCTGCTGGGCATGGCGCGCCCGCTGAACGCCCTGATGGCCGGCGAGCAGACCGCCGTGACCCTGGGCCTGAACGCGCGCAATGTGCGCCTGAAGGTGTTCCTGATTGCCTCGCTGATGACCGGAGTGCTGGTGTCCATCAGCGGCTCCATCGGTTTTGTCGGGCTGATGGTGCCGCACATTGCCCGGCGCCTGGTGGGCGCCGAACACCGCCGGCTGCTGCCGGTGTGCGTACTGCTGGGCAGCGTGTTCCTGGTCTGGGTGGATGTGGCTGCGCGCACCCTGATCGCCCCCGAGGACCTGCCCATCGGCGTGGCCACCGCGGCCATCGGCGGGGTGTTCTTCATCGGCCTGATGCGCCGCCGCTGACTGTGCCCGCCTCTGTAGGAGCCGGCTGGCCGGCGAAGGCGCTCGTGAGCCTTGTGCAAGGTTCGAAGGCCTCTTCGCTGGCCAGCCAGCTCCTACAATCGTCGCCCTTGCTTTAAGATCGCGCGCTTGGATCTCTCAGGATGAGTCTCATGTTCAGAACCGCATTCTTGGCCTTGCTGCTCGGCACAGCCCTTGGCGCCCAGGCCGACACCTCGGTCGACGTCTCGAAAATCTACGGCAACATCCAGATCGTCAACAGCTTCCCCGACTACAAGGTCAAGGTGGTGAACTCCTTCCCCGACCTGAAGGTGAAGCAGGTCAACTCCTTTGCCGACGCGCCGGGCAAGTGGAAAATCGTCAACAGTTTTCCCGACTACAAGATCCAGATCGTCGACTCCTTTCCCGACTTCACCATCAAATATGTCGATTCCTTCCCGGGCGTGAACTGAAGCCACCCCCAGGCCACGGCTGCCGCCCAGCGGCAGCACCACAATGACGCACCCCGACGCACCAGCCCCTTGCCCAAGCCTCGTCTTGGGGCATCACCTCCCCCGCCCGCGCCGTTAAAGCGACGTTTTCATGCCTTGCGCCGACTCGGCACACCCCTTGCAAAACAGCCCTTCAGCAGTCCGCATCTACCACCTGAAAAATCAAGAGTTCATGGAGATCGCACAATGAAGCGTCGTAGTTTGCTCAAGGCTTTCACTCTCACGGCAAGCATTGCCGCGATGGGCATGACCTGGACCGTCCAGGCCGCCGAAACCATCAAGGTGGGGATCCTGCACTCGCTGTCGGGCACCATGGCGATCTCCGAAACGTCCCTCAAGGACATGGCGCTGATGACCATCGACGAAATCAACGCCAAGGGCGGGGTCAACGGCAAGCTGCTGGAACCGGTGGTGGTGGACCCGGCCTCGAACTGGCCGCTGTTCGCCGAGAAGGGCCGCCAGTTGCTGACCCAGGACAAGGTGGCGGTGGTATTCGGCTGCTGGACCTCGGTGTCGCGCAAGTCGGTGCTGCCGGTGTTCGAGGAGCTCAACGGCCTGCTGTTCTACCCGGTGCAGTACGAAGGCGAAGAGATGTCGCCCAACGTCTTCTACACCGGCGCCGCGCCGAACCAGCAGGCGATCCCGGCGGTGGAATACCTGATGAGCGAGGACGGCGGCAGCGCCAAGCGCTTCTTCCTCCTGGGCACCGACTACGTCTACCCGCGCACCACCAACAAGATCCTGCGTTCGTTCCTGCACTCCAAGGGCGTGGCCGACAAGGACATCGAAGAGGTCTACACCCCGTTCGGCCACAGCGACTATCAAACCATCGTCGCCAACATCAAGAAGTTCTCCGCCGGTGGCAAGACTGCGGTGATCTCCACGGTCAACGGTGACTCCAACGTGCCCTTCTACAAGGAACTGGCCAACCAGGGCCTGAAAGCCACCGACGTGCCGGTGGTGGCCTTCTCGGTGGGCGAGGAAGAACTGCGCGGCATCGACACCAAGCCCCTGGTGGGCAACCTCGCGGCCTGGAACTACTTCGAGTCGGTGGATAACCCGGTGAACCAGAAGTTCGTCGCCGCCTGGAAGGCCTACGCCAAGGCCAAGAACCTGCCGGGCGCGGACAAGGCGGTGACCAACGACCCGATGGAAGCCACCTACGTCGGCATCCACATGTGGGCCCAGGCGGTGGAGAAAGCCAAGTCCACCGATGTCGACAAGGTTCGCGAGGCCCTGGCCGGGCAGACCTTCGCCGCCCCTTCGGGCTACACCCTGACCATGGACAAGACCAATCACCATCTGCACAAGCCGGTGATGATCGGCGAGATCCAGCCCGACGGTCAGTTCAACGTGGTCTGGCAGACCGAAGGCCCGATCCGTGCCCAGCCCTGGAGCCCGTTCATCCCGGGCAACGACAAGAAGCCGGACTACGCGGTCAAGAGCAACTGATCCGAACCTGACGCCTTCCCCGTAGGAGCGAGCTTGCTCGCGACGAGGTCCGCAGGACCTCCAACGAAAACCGCCCGGCTGGCCGCTGCGCGGATCGCGAGCGAGCTCGCTCCTACAGGTTATCCGGGCGCTTTCAAGGACACCGATATGCCCACTGCCCTCTACCGTTTGATCCTCGCCGGCCTGCTGTTACTGCCATGGACGGCCCAGGCCGGGGATGCCGAAGACTTCGTCGCCGGCAACTCCGGCGAGCAGGCCCGGCTCCTGGAAACCTGGGCCGCGCAGCCCGACCCGGCGCGCCTGGAACTGCTCAACGCCCTGCAGCAGGGCCAGTTGAACATCGCCGGCGAAAGTAGAACCCTGCGCCTGAACAACCGCCTGCGGGGCCTGATCGACAGCGCCCTGGCCAGCCACCAGTTGCTCGCCAGCGACGCCAACAGCCGTCTGGCCGCCGCCCGCCAACTGCAGAAAAGCGCCAAGCCGGCGCAACTGAAATTCCTCGATGCCCGACTGGCCGCCGAGCAAGCCCCGGACGTGCACGATGCCCTGAGCCTGGCCCTGGCCAACCTGCAACTGGTGGACAGCGACCCGGCGGTGCGCCTGGCCGCCGTGCGCCTGCTGGGGGAAACCGGCGACCCGCTGGCCCGTACCCGCCTCGAAGGCCTGCTCGAACCCGGGGTCGAAGCCGATGCCGCGGTACGCACCGCGGCCGAAACCAGCCTGGCCCAGGTCAAGCGCAAGCTGCTGGTGGGCGAAGTGCTGGGCCAGGCCTTCAGCGGCCTGTCCCTGGGTTCGATCCTGTTGCTGGCGGCCCTGGGGCTGGCCATCACCTTCGGCCTGCTGGGGGTGATCAACATGGCCCACGGCGAGATGCTGATGCTCGGCGCCTACGCCACCTATGTGGTGCAGTTGCTGTTCCAGCGCTACGCCCCGCAGGCCATCGAGTACTACCCGCTGCTGGCACTGCCGGTGGCGTTCTTCGTCACCGCCGGGATCGGCATGGCCCTGGAGCGCACGGTGATCCGCCACCTCTACGGCCGGCCCCTGGAAACCCTGCTGGCCACCTGGGGCATCAGCCTGATGCTGATCCAGCTGGTGCGCCTGCTGTTCGGCGCGCAGAACGTCGAAGTGGCGAACCCGGCCTGGCTCTCCGGCGGCATCCAGGTGCTGCCCAACCTGGTACTGCCCTACAACCGCATCGTGATCATCGCCTTCGCGCTGTTTGTCGTGGTGCTCACCTGGCTGCTGCTGAACAAGACCCGCCTGGGCCTGAACGTGCGCGCGGTGACCCAGAACCGCAACATGGCCGCCTGCTGCGGCGTGCCCACCGGGCGCGTGGACATGCTCGCCTTCGGCCTCGGCTCGGGCATTGCGGGCCTGGGCGGCGTGGCCCTGAGCCAGATCGGCAACGTCGGCCCGGACCTGGGCCAGAGCTACATCATCGACTCGTTCCTGGTGGTGGTACTCGGCGGGGTCGGGCAACTGGCCGGCAGCGTGCTGGCGGCCTTCGGCCTGGGGGTGGCGAACAAGATCCTCGAACCGCAGATCGGCGCCGTGCTCGGCAAGATCCTGATCCTTGCGCTGATCATTCTGTTTATCCAGAAACGCCCGCAGGGACTCTTCGCACTGAAAGGACGGGTGATCGACTGATGAATCAACCACTGCTCATTACCGCCACCCAGAAAGCCGGGCCCAGGGTCACGATCACCGTCGGGGCGTTGCTGCTCCTGGTGCTGCTGGCCCTGCCGCTGCTGTCGCTGCTACCGGCGGACAACCCGCTGCAGGTCTCGGCCTACACCCTGACCCTGGTGGGCAAGATCCTCTGCTACGCCATCGTCGCCCTGGCCCTGGATCTGGTCTGGGGCTACGCCGGGCTGCTGTCCCTGGGCCACGGCCTGTTCTTCGCCCTGGGCGGCTACGCCATGGGCATGTACCTGATGCGCCAGGCCGCCGGGGATGGTCTGCCGGCCTTCATGACCTTCCTTTCCTGGAGCGAACTGCCCTGGTACTGGGCCGGCACCGAGCATTTCCTCTGGGCCCTGTGCCTGGTGGTGCTGGCCCCGGGGCTGCTGGCCCTGGTGTTCGGCTTCTTCGCCTTCCGCTCGCGGATCAAGGGCGTGTACTTCTCGATCATGACCCAGGCCCTGACCTTCGCCGGGATGCTGCTGTTCTTTCGCAACGAGACCGGCTTTGGCGGCAACAACGGCTTTACCAACTTCCGCAGCATCCTGGGCTTCGGCATCACCGAACCGGGCACCCGGGCGGTGCTGTTCCTGGCCACGGTGGCGCTGCTGGTGGGCAGCCTGTACCTGGGCTGGCGCCTGGCCCGAAGCAAGTTCGGCCGGGTGCTGACGGCCCTGCGCGACGCCGAGAACCGCCTGATGTTCTGCGGCTACGACCCGCGCGGCTTCAAGCTTTTCGTCTGGGTCCTGAGCGCCGTGCTGTGCGGCCTGGCCGGGGCCCTGTACGTGCCCCAGGTGGGCATCATCAACCCCAGCGAAATGTCCCCCACCAACTCCATCGAGGCCGCCGTGTGGGTCGCCCTGGGCGGGCGCGGCACGCTGATCGGCCCGCTGCTGGGGGCCGGTGTGGTCAACGGCATGAAGAGCTGGTTCACCGTGGCCTTTCCCGAATACTGGCTGTTCTTCCTCGGTGCGCTGTTCATCGTCGTGACCCTGTACCTGCCCAAGGGCGTGATCGGCCTGCTGAACAAACGAGGTGAACAATGAGAGTCACAGCAACGGCGGACTTCATGCTCGAACCCATTCTCGACACCAACAAGGACGCCGGCACCAGCCGCGACGCCATCGGCCTTGGCCACGCCGCCGGCAAGGGCCTCAACACCCGCCACGGCACCATCCTGACCCTGGAGGACATCAGCGTCAGCTTCG
The DNA here is from genome assembly GCF_032424515.1 of Pseudomonas sp. JV245A. Lineage (NCBI taxonomy): Bacteria > Pseudomonadati > Pseudomonadota > Gammaproteobacteria > Pseudomonadales > Pseudomonadaceae > Pseudomonas > Pseudomonas sp. JV245A. The sequence continues at coordinate 3,200 of NZ_VYKE01000110.1, read as the reverse complement.
ATGGTTTCAAGGCCCTCAACGACCTCAACCTGTACATCGGTGTCGGCGAGTTGCGCTGCATCATCGGCCCCAATGGCGCCGGCAAGACCACCCTGATGGACGTGATCACCGGCAAGACCCGCCCCTCCCGGGGCAAGGCCTGGTTCGGCGAAACCCTGGACCTGACCCTGATGAGCGAAGTGCAGATCGCCCAGGCCGGGATCGGCCGCAAGTTCCAGAAACCCACGGTGTTCGAGGCCCTGAGCGTGTTCGAGAACCTGGAGCTGGCGCAGAAGACCGACAAGTCGGTGTGGGCCAGCCTCGGGGCACGCTTGAGCACAGAACAGCAGGACCGCATCGCCCAGGTGCTGGAGACCATTCGCCTGAGCCCTTCGGCTCAACGCCAGGCGGGCCTGCTGTCCCACGGCCAGAAGCAGTTTCTGGAGATCGGCATGCTGCTGATGCAGGACCCGCAACTGCTGTTGCTGGACGAACCGGTGGCGGGTATGACCGACGCCGAGACCGAATTTACCGCCGAGCTGTTCAAGACCCTGGCGGGCAAGCACTCGCTGATGGTGGTGGAACACGACATGGGCTTTGTCGGCTCGATTGCCGACCACGTCACCGTGCTGCACCAAGGCAGCGTGCTGGCCGAAGGCTCCCTGGAACAGGTGCAGGAAAACGAACGGGTGATCGAGGTTTACCTCGGCCGTTAGCGCAACCGCCGTTCGCCGGCAAGCCGGCTCCTACCCCTCCCGCAGGAGCTGGCTGGCCAGCGAAGACCGCCCCGCAATCCCCACAAAACTCGAGTACCCGACCATGCTCCAAGTCGACCAGTTGCACCAATACTACGGCGGTAGCCACATCCTGCGCGGCCTGAGCTTCGAGGCCCGGATCGGTGAAGTCACCTGCCTGCTGGGGCGCAACGGCGTGGGCAAGACCACCCTGCTCAAGTGCCTGATGGGCCTGCTGCCGGCCAAGGAGGGCGCGGTCAACTGGGAGGGCCGGGGCATCACCGGCTACAAGCCCCATCAGCGCGTCCACGCCGGGATCGCCTACGTGCCCCAGGGCCGGGAAATCTTCGGCCGCCTGACCGTGGAGGAAAACCTGCTGATGGGCCTGTCCCGCTTCCCCGGCTCCCAGGCCAAGGAAGTGCCGGCCTTCATCTACGAACTGTTCCCGGTGCTGTTGCAGATGAAGCAGCGCCGTGGCGGCGATCTCTCCGGCGGCCAGCAGCAACAACTGGCCATCGGCCGGGCCCTGGCCAGCCGCCCGCGCCTGCTGATCCTCGATGAGCCCACCGAAGGCATCCAGCCCTCGGTGATCAAGGAGATCGGCGCGGTGATCAGCAAGCTCGCGGCCCGGGGCGACATGGCGATCCTGCTGGTGGAGCAGTTCTACGACTTTGCCGCCGAACTGGCCGACCAGTACCTGGTGATGTCCCGGGGGGAAATCATCCAGCAGGGCCGCGGCGAAAATATGCAGGCCGAGGGTGTACGCGGCCTGGTTACGATCTAATCTGTAGCCTCCTAACGATAACGACCCAGCATGAACCTACCTGCCGCCACCGCCCTGTTCACTCCCAGCTGGCACGCCGAACTGGAGCTGGCCTATGCCCGTTGCGGCGCCACCACGCGCCCGGTGCTGCGCCGCCACCTGGGCCCGCTGCGGGTGCAGAAGCACCTGTATGCCGAAGGCCCCGAGGTTTGCCAGCACATCATCGTCCACCCGCCCGGCGGCATTGCCGGCGGTGATCGGCTGGCCATCAGCGCCCGGGTCGACAGCGGGGCCTGGGCCCAGTTGACCAGCCCCGGGGCGGCCAAGTGGTATCGCGCCACCGGCCCGGCCAGCCAGGCCCTGAACCTGCAGGTAGCGCCGGGCGCGACCCTGGAGTGGCTGCCCCAGGAAACCATCGTCTTCAGCGCTGCCCAGGCCGAGCTCACGACCCGCATCGAATTGCAGGGCGATGCCCGGCTGTTCTACTGGGACATCATTGCCCTGGGGCGCCCGGCCAGTGGCGAGCGGTTCGAGCAGGGCCATTTCCAGGCCCACCTGGACCTGTACCGCGACGGCCGGCCGCTGTGGCATGAACGCCAGCGCATCGGCGGTGGCGACGGCCTGCTGGATTCCCCCATCGGCCTGGATGGCCAGCCGGTGTTCGCCACCTTGCTGGTGACCGGTGAAATCGACAGCGAACTGCTGGAACGCTGTCGCGCCCTGGCACACCCGGTACGCGGCGACCTGAGCCAACTGCCGGGCCTGCTGGTGGCCCGCTGCCTGGCCAGCGAAGCTCTGCAGGCCCGGGCCTGGCTGATCGAGCTGTGGCGCCTGCTGCGCCCGGCGCTGCTGGGCCGCGAAGCCAGGCCACCCAGAATCTGGAACACCTGACCCGCATGCCCTTTTCCACTGCACCTTTTTCTACTGCCTGACAACGGATTGACCACGATGGATCTGACCCCACGCGAAAAAGACAAGCTGCTGATCTTCACCGCCGGCCTGGTGGCCGAGCGGCGACTGGCCCGCGGCCTCAAGCTCAACTACCCGGAAACCATGGCCTATATCTCCGCGGCGCTGCTCGAAGGCGCCCGGGACGGGCAGACCGTGGCCGAACTGATGCACTACGGCACCACCCTGCTCAGCCGCGAGCAGGTGATGGAAGGCATCCCGGAGATGATCCCGGACATCCAGGTGGAAGCCACCTTTCCCGACGGCACCAAGCTGGTCACCGTTCACCAACCCATCGCTTGAGGCCGTGCCATGACCTATCGCATCCGCGATGCCCTGCATGCCGACCTGCCGGCGATCCGCGACATCTACAACGACGCCGTGCTCAACACCACGGCGATCTGGAACGAGCAACCGGTAGACCTGGGCAACCGCCAGGCCTGGTTCAGCGCACGCCAGGCCCAGGGCTATCCGATCCTGGTGATCATCAACGCCGAGGAGCAGGTGCTCGGCTACGCTTCCTTCGGCGACTGGCGGCCTTTCGACGGCTTCCGCCACACCGTGGAACATTCGGTCTATGTGCGCAGCGACCAGCGCGGCAACGGCCTGGGCCCGCAGTTGATGGCGGTGCTGCTGGAGCGCGCCCGGGGCTGTGGCAAGCACGTGATGGTGGCCGCCATCGAGAGCGGCAACAGCGCCTCGGTCCGTCTGCATGAGCGCCTGGGGTTCATCAGCACCGGGCAGATGCCTCAGGTGGGCACCAAGTTCGGGCGCTG
>NZ_VYKE01000011.1:0-81958 GCF_032424515.1 Pseudomonas sp. JV245A | reverse complement strand
CAGAAACTGCCGACGCGCCTCGGGGGTCTGGCTGGCATCGAGCAACTGCACATAGAGATCGGCCGCGCGCCCCGGCTGTTCGCTGGCCTGGTACCACTTGGCGGCTTCAGGCAGCCACTGCTCGCGCCGTGTCGGGTCGCGCCGCGCCAGCTCGGCATAGGCATCCGCCGCCAGCCCCGGGGCCTGGGCGCTCAGGGCCAAAGTGGCCAGGCGCTCCAGTTGCGGCGATGGCAGCGGCTTGTAGTCAAAGGCCTTGAAACGTTCGGCCAGGGCCTGCAGGGCCGCGCTGTCGGTGCTGTTGTTCAGCGCCAGGGCATCGAGCTGCAAGCGGTAGTAGGCCTTGAGCGCCGGATCGGGCCGCTGCCACTGGGCCAGGTGTTTTTCCGCCTTGGGGTAGTCCCCCAGCTGAATCAGCAGGTCGAGCAGCTGGGTGCGCAGCTCATTGTTTTCCGGGTGTGCGGCCAGCAGCACCTCGGCGTAGCTGGCCGACACTTCGTCCGGCTGCCCGCCCTTGGGGCGGAACGCCTCTTCATTGCGAAAGGTTGCCCACAGCAGCACGCCGACGGCGATCGCCACCAGCAGCAAGGCCCAGGGGTTGAGCAGCCGCGCGCTGGGCGCCTTGGCCTTAGTTGCAGAGGAGTTGGGCATCACTCACCTGCTTCATGGGAAGTTGGAAATGCCACAGGCCCTGTTCGGACTTGCCGGCGTAGCGTTGGCCCTGGACCTCGACCCGACAGGCGCTGGCCGAACGCACCGAGAATTCCAGGTTGAACTGGCCGGCAAAGGAGAAGCTCACCTGCCGGTCATTGACATAGCGCCAGTCGCGCAGGGGAATATTGGCCAGCTCCAGGGCCGGGCGCGGATCGCGCTCGGGGCGCAGGGCCAACAGCGCATGATCGCTGCTCAAGGCTACATAGCGCCCCTGGGGCAAGTCGCGCACCCCGGCCACCCCCACCGAGCGGCCGAGGTCCGGCCAACCCAGCGCCGGGTCCAGGCGCAAGGTACGCAGGCCGTCCATGCCGCGTACCTGCCAGTCGCCATTGGCGGTCCGCGCCAGGCTTGCCTGGTACAGGCCGTGGACCCGGTCCAGGTAGTCACTCATCCACAATGACAGCGGCTGCTGGCCACGCATGAACTGGTAGATGTCGGTCATGGCCTTGATCGACGCCTGCTTGGTGCCCGAATAGAAGTGGTAGTACAGGTGGATGCCGCGCAGGCGCCGTGGGCTGTCGGTCAGCTCGAAGGTGTCGATCACATCGCGAAAGCCGTAGTACGGGCCTTTCCAGAGGTTGGTGTACATGTTCTCGTTGATCACCGGAGCGTAGTACTGCAAGCCGCCCGAGGTCGGCCGCAACAGCGGGTACAGGCCGGTGAGCGATGAGTTGGCCTTGGTCAGGATGGTCTGCCCGCCGTTGACGTTTTTCAGCCCGGCGTCGTAGGCCAGCTTGATGGTCTCGGCGCTGGGCAGCGCATCCCCCGGCCAGAAGACCAGCTTCACCGGTTTCTGCGCGGTGGTCAGGCGGCTGTTGATGTAGTCCCGCGAGCCGAGGATCTCGCGCTTGTAATCCAGGGTCTTGTACCCCGGGATATTCAGGCGCAGGCCGTATTCGGCGTGGAAATCCTCGTCCTTCTTGGCCTTCTCCGGCTGCATGTAGAACGGGTGGCTGTAGGTGTGGGTGGCCACTTCGACCTTGGGGTCGGCGAAGATCTCCTGGGCGATGGGCTCAAGCTCCCGCGCCAGGAACGGCGACATGCCCTTGGGCCCGACTTCGCCTTCGATGATCGAGACCGAGGTCAGGAACGGGTTGGGACGAATGTAGTCGTCCAGCACCTGGCGCCCGGAATACGGGGTGCCACGCACTTCGGCATGGGACGGGAAACCGTCACCGTCGATATGCACCGTGGCGATCCGCCGACCGTTCTCGGTGGTGGTGTCCGGGCGTGGCTGGGACGGCAGGCGCAGGGCCTTCTGGATAAAGGCGAACGGGTCGAGGATCCAGCGGCTACGCTCCACATTGGCCTCCACCACATAGGGGGCCAGGGCCATGCCGCCCCAGGCGGCGGTGGCCACCGGGACGTACTTGCCGCCCTTGTCATCGCCCAGCACCAGGGCTGGTTTCGGCCCGTCGGGCAGCAGGCTCACGCGGGTCAGTTCACGGCTGCGCGCCACCACCGGGGCCTCGAAGGCGCCGATCAGGCTCTTGTCCTGGCTCAGCACATGCAGGGCATCGCGAGCCCCCGGCGCCGCCAGGTTCAGCCCCAGGCGCTTGAGCAGCGCCCGGTCCTCGATCGGCAGGCCGGCCATGATCGCCAGGGGCACCTGCTCATCCAGGCGCTGGCCGACCCAGCTATAGAAGGCACGGCTGTCCTCGGGCGGGCCGCTGGTCATCCACAGCACCACCCCGGCGTAAAGGCCGGCGAAGCTGTAGGCAGGCAGGCTGTCGTCCACCGGGAAGTAGTCCACCCGGTAACCCAGGTATTCCAGCAGGCCACCGAGCATGCGGTGCCCGGCGTGATCGTAGAGTTCCCCTTCGCGCGGGTCATAGAGCATGGCGATGCGCCGCGGCTGGACTTCCACGGTGCTCATGCTCAGGGCGTTGAGGTCCGGGGTGGTGACCACCGGTATAAAGCCTTCCTGGCTCAATTGCCGGACCAGCTTGCGTGCCTCTTCCCGACGGTTGGCCGGCAGGTAATCGATGGCCACCAGCGGGATGTTGCGTGCGCGCAGCGGCTTGAGTTCGCCTTCAAGCCAGGTGCGGTCGGCTTCGGAAACCGGGCGGTAACGCTTGGCCGAGGCATCCCAGCCGGCGTGGATGGATTCCACCGCCACGGCCGAGGCGACGCCATCGAGCTCGCCCAGTACCTCGAAGCCCCGGTTGAAGAACAGCTTGAGGTTGGGCAGCCGGCTGTGCAGTTCCCGCAGGAACGAGGCCAGGGCCTTGCGTTGCGGTTCGCGATCGGCCTCGGGGAGCAACTGGAAACTGTCCAGGGTGTCCAGGAACAGGCCGGCGTAGCCCTGGTCCTGCAGCGCCTTGGCACGCTTGAACAGGTGTTCGCGCCAGGCCGGGGTGGCGATGTCCATCACCTGGCTGTCCCAGGCCTTGTTGCGCACGGGGCTCGCGCCCTGGGCCAGGGCCTGCTTGGCCAGGGCAGCGCGGTTGCCGTCGAACTCCCCTACCGACAGGTAGGCGAACGGCTGGCTGCCGAGCTTGCGCAAGGTGGCGACATCGGCGCTGGCCATATGGCCGGGCTCGACCACTGCCCATTCGAACTGCGCCAGCTCCTGCAAGGGTGGCTGCTCGGCGTACCAGAACCCGACACTGGCGGGCGCCGCGGGTGCGGCCTGCACCAGGGTGTTGGTGGCACACAAGGCCAATGCGGTAAACAGGCGTCGAACCACTTTGCAGACATGCCCCCTGCGAAACTCGATATCCATAACTCACTCTTCAGTAGATCAATCTGCACAACATCAGGCTCTAGGGCAGCCGCCATGGCGGGCGCCCCTAAGGCAACGAACTAAAGGCTGCGGTAAAGCCGTTCCAGGCCCTCGGCCAGGCTGCTGGGCGTGCCCAGGTCGAAGCGCTCGCGCAAGCGGCGGTTGTCGGCCTTGGAATGGCGGATATCCCCGGAGCGGGTCGCGCCGTGGCTCACCTGCAGCGGCTTGCCGCTGATCTGCTGCAGGGCGCCAATCAGATCGTTGAGGGTGGTCACCCCGCCGAGCCCGACATTGGTGGCATCGGCTGCCGGCGCGGGGCATTCCAGGCCCTGCACCAGGATCTTCACCAGGTCCGCGACATAGACGAAGTCGCGGGTCTGCCCGCCATCGCCGAACAGGGTGATGGGCCGCCCGGCCTTGGCCCGCTCGCTGAAAATGCTGATCACCCCGGAATACGGCGATGAAGGGTCCTGGCGCGGGCCGAAGATATTGAAAAAGCGCAGGATCACCGGTTCCAGCCCATGCTGGCGGCGGTAGAAGTCCAGGTAGTACTCGCTGGCGAGCTTGTCCGCCGCGTAGGGCGTGAGGGGAGATTTAGGGGTGTCTTCGGCAATCGGCGTGCCCTCGCCGTTATTGCCATAGACCGCCGCACTGGAGGCGAACACCACGCGGCGGATACCGGCCGCGGTCATCGCCTCGCAGAGGCGCAGGGTGGCGATGAAATTGCTCTGGTGGGTGGCCACCGGGTCTTCGACCGAAGCCTGGACCGACGCCACAGCAGCCAGATGCACCACGGCATCGCAGCCCTGAACGGCATCCGCCAGGAGTGCCGCATCGGCGGCATCCCCCACCAGCAGTTCCAGGCCAGCATCGCCCATGGGCAGATTGCCGACCTTGCCCGTGGAAAGGTCATCCAGAACCCGCACCGCATAACCCTTGGCCAGCAGTGCATCCACGAGGTGAGAACCGATAAAACCAGCACCCCCAGTAACCAGTATCCGTTCGGCAGACATAGATCATTCCAAAGAGAAATATCGCGGCTACGCCGTCTGAAGCTAGCACAGCCAACGGATCAGCCCTGGCTACTTGCCATCCTGGCCGTCATGTTTTTAGTGGCTGCTCTGCGCCATAGGCTGTTTCGCCTATTTTCGGAGCAGAGTTCAGCGCTTTGGCGTCAAAAAAAACTCAAGATAATCAATCGCTCAGCGCCGACATACTGGGTCAGAAAAGCAAAATCGTCAATAATGCGTCGATATTTGTCGATTATTTAAGCGCCAGGAAAAATAGGTCAATATATTGACTTGCCTGGCATAAAGCGCTGAAACCGCCGCCGTAGATGGCCACATGCCATTGACGCAAGGGCTCGGCAGTGCTCATATGCGCGCCAGTTTCAGGTGTCCCATGCCGCCGTGCATGGGGTTAAACGGGAAGCCGGTGCGTCATTTCGATGATCAGTCCGGCGCTGCCCCCGCAACGGTAAGCGAGCGAAGCATTCGACAGACCACTGTGCCAAGGCATGGGAAGGTGAATGCCTCATGACCCTCGCAAGCCCGGAGACCGGCCTGCAACTTCGTTTGACAACCCCGCGGTGGGCGGGCGCAGTCCGGTTTTCGTGGGCGCGGCTGCCCGCGATTCCCTATGCGTTGTTCCCTCCGGGATTCATTCCTTACAAGTAGTAGGAATCGCATGTCCCGCACCTCCTTGCTGCAACACCTGGCGAGCCCCTCGCTGTGTTTCACCCTCCTGCCCTGCATGGCCTACCCGGCCCTGGCCTTGGCTGAACAGAAAACCTCCCTGGTCTTACCCGAGACCCAAGTGAGCGGAGTCTCCAGCGCCCCGCAAACCTCTCTGGACACGCCCCTGCCCGCCGGCTCGCGGCTGAACCTCACGGCCCTGGAGACTCCGGCCAGCACCAGCAGCCTGGGCAACGACGCCATCAGCAACCGCAACAACCTCACGGTGCAGGATGCCGTCACCCGCTCCCCCGGCATCACCAGCATCGCCACCCCGGGCAACGGCAATACCGCACTGTCGGCCCGCGGCTTTACCGGGCACTCCTCGGTGATGACCCTGTTCGACGGCGCGCGCCTGTACACCGGCGCCGGCAGCCAGACCTTCCCGGTGGACCCGTGGATGGTCGAGCGCATCGACGTGATCCGCGGCCCGGCCTCGGTGCTGTACGGGGAAGGCGCCACCGGCGCGGTGATCAACGTGATTGCCAAGAAGCCCTTCGACGGTGAGATCCACAACCGCCTGCGCCTGGGCTATGGCTCCCATGATCGCCAGCAACTGGGCCTGGACAGCGGCGGCTCGCTGACCGACACCCTGAGCTACCGCCTGACCCTGAACCAGCAGCAGAGCAATGGCTGGGTCGACCAGGGCCAGTCACGCAGCCTGGCACTCAGCGCGGCGCTACGCTGGCAAGCCACCGACGACCTCGGTTTCACCCTGGCCCATGAACGCGGTGAAAGCGAACCCGCCAGCTATTTCGGCACGCCGCTGATTGCCGGCCAATACCGCGACAGCCTGCGGGACAAGAACTACAACCTGCGCAACGCCGTGCAGCGCTACAACGACGAATGGACCCGGCTCAACACCGACTGGACCCTGAGCGACAACCTCAGCGCCAGCAACCAGCTCTACTACATCAAGAGCCGCCGCCACTGGCGCAACGCCGAAGCCTACAACTGGGTCAGCTCCCGGGAGCAGTTGCTGCGCGGCGACTACCTGGAGATCAAGCACGATCAGGAGCAGATCGGCGATCGCCAGAGCTTCACCTTCAACCACTCGCTGTTCGGCCTGGACAGCAGGACCGTGATCGGCCTGGAGTACAACAGGATTCGCTTCGGCGTGGCCAACAACTCGCCCTACAAGGATATCGGTAGCGACTATATCGATCCGTGGAACCCGGCACCGGGCTACTTCCAGAGCCGCTCGCCCTTCTCGCCCCAGACCGACAGCAGCACCCGCACTTTCGCCCTGTTTGCGGAAAACCGCCTGCAACTGTCGGAGCGCTGGTCGCTGGTGACCGGCATCCGCCGCGACCAGAACCATATCGATCGCAGTGATCTGCGCGCCGGCACCCGCACCGATCGCAGCCTCACCGGCGGCAACTGGCGCGCCGGCCTGGTGTTCGCGGTCACCGATCAACTGTCGCTGTACGGCCAGTACTCCACCAGTGAAGACGGGGTCAGCAACCTGATCAGCCTCAACCCGAGCCAGTTGCAGATGGACCTGACCGAAGCCAAGCAGACCGAGTTCGGGCTCAAGCAGCAGTTCTGGAACGGCCGTGGCGAATGGACCCTGGCGGCCTACCACATCGTCAAGAAAAAGCTCTTGACCACCGATCCGGTGACCCGCCTGGCGCAGCAGGTCGGCCAGCAATCCGCCGACGGCCTGGAAACCTCGCTGGAGCTGGCCCTGGATCACGGCTGGCAAGTCTCGGCCAACGCCTCGGTGGTGCGTGCCGAGTACGATGACTTCGATGAGGTGGTCTCTGGCAAAGCGGTGTCCCGGGCCGGCAATCGCCCCACCAACGTGCCGCGACGCACCGCCAACCTGTGGCTGAACAAGGCCCTGGCCCCGAGCCTGGAAGCCGGCATGGGCCTGCGCTACGTCGATGCGCGTTATGCCAACACCGCCAATAGCGTCGATGTACCCGGCTACACGGTGCTGGATGCCAACCTCGGCTGGCAGGCCCTGCCCGATGTGCGCCTGGGCCTGCAGGTGAACAACCTGCTGGACCGGCGTTATGCCGCGGCGCAACAGAACAGCGGCCAGCAATGGCTGATGGGTGAACCGCGCTCGTTGTTCGTCACCGCCGACTACAGCTTCTGATCGAGGGGTTGCCGCAAGGCCCTGGGCTTTGCGGCGCCATTTAAGGCGTGCAGTGAGTTCGCCAGCCACTGGCCCGGGCCAGCGTCGGACAGCGACCAATCGGCACTTGCACCCACGCAGTCGATGGATATCCTGAGCGCCTTCGTCCCTGCACTGCCCGCGAGAGCCCCATGCCCTGCCTGAATGCCCGAGATGTCTGCCAGCGCCTGCGCGATGCCGCCCTTGGCGTTTACCCCCTACGGCCCGGCGCCAGCCATTCGGGCGCTGGCCAGGTGCAGGTGGATATCGAGGGTTGGCAGTTGCTGCTGGATTTCGATGGCCGGCATCTGCATCACTGCCAGAGCTGCCGCAGCGCCGAAGGCGATGTCTGGCAGCTCGATACGCGGCAACGCTTCGGCACCGACCCGGTGAGCCTGCTCAGTACCTGGGAGCTGGCGCAGATCGAGAAGTTACTGAAAGAGGCGGTTTAACACGGCTGGCTACAGGCATTCCTGGGCCGCGCGTTCGAAGCTCGACGGGGCGAAGCTGGAGGCCAGCAAGTGCCGCTCGTAGAGGAACACCTTGCCGCCATTGGGCGCCTTGTAGGCTTCCAGTACGTTGTCTGCAGCCACCTTGCTGGCAACGACAATGCGAAAACCGCGCTGGGTCTGGGAAACCGTCGGGCTCTGGGCGTTGCCTTGCAGCTTGGGCACCACGCACTCGGCATATTCGGCCGGGGTTTTCCGGGTCTGCATGACCAGGGTCGGGTCGTTGGGCGCGGTGGCGCAACCGGCCAGCAGCAAGGTGGCCAGGGTCATGGCGGGAGCAAATAGAGGGCGCATCGGTAAGTCCTGAAAATGTACAGCCTGGTTCGGTGCGCAACGGTTCAGCGTCACGGGCGCTGCCGTTGCGGTCATGGTTGTGGGTCGGGGGCGATTGTCCATGGTTGGCGCCCAAAGCAGAACTTGCGTTGCTTGATTGTCACTATTACTTGAACCGATAGTTGCCCCCCGGGCAGACTGCCTGGCAGCCCGACTACAACTAAAAAAAGGATTTCCCCATGCGCACCTTTGACTTGATTCGCGACGCCGTTCTCCCGGAATTCCGTGAGCGGGTGGCGGACTACCTGGTGGAGTACGAACAGGTGCTGGGTGACAGCAGCGCCGACCCGCAAAGCCTGCGGATCGCCGCCTATCAATTGCGTGGCTACCTGCGTGGCCTGAACACCACCCGGGTCCTGGGCATGGCCGACTGGGAAGAGCTGGACCGGCGGGTGCTGGCGACATGGCTCAACCACTCGCAATGACGTAAAGACACTCAAGGATGACATCGGCGAATACAGCCATTACCGAGTCGCTCCAGGCGTTATCGGCCCCCTGCCATTTCTACTTCAATTTGGAGCCTCGTCTTTATGAGTAGTGGATTTGTTTACATCATGATCAACCCGGCCATGCCTGGATTAGTCAAAATCGGATTAACCGAGAGAACGTCTGATGACCGGGCCAAAGATCTACGAAGTACGGGGTTGCCGACTGATTTCATTACCGTTTACGACGAGCTTGTGACTGACTGCAAAACTGTTGAAAAACGGATGCACGCGCGTTTTGACTCTTTTCGCTATCAACCGAATCGCGAGTTTTTTGAAATTCCAGTCAGGCAAGCGATACGTGGATTAATGGAGGAATCCGTCGGATATCTCGTGCCTCGGATCGGGACAAATTGTGGTGTGGAAATACTCCCTGACTTGAAGAAGAAGTACCCGGACTACCTGAAGCCGGACTTCCACTCGATTAAACTTACTCATAGCGACGGTGTTGTTTATCTGGAGTCGGTGCGTTATCGCCATTCCGGTTTGAAGGACGAAATCATTGAGCGAAGAGACCTGAGCTTCATCGACGGCTCGACAAGCGAAATGTTCCCGGCCTCGAGAAGTCCAATGGACAATGCTCGCCTCTTTGTGCATCAACTCGATGAGTACTCAATGATTCATTGCACAGACCTGTTCACTCATGAAGCCTGCATGGACATAGCGCAAAGGCATGAGTCTTAAATTGAACTGTCGCCTGACTGATCTTTCCGACCAACCGTAGCGAGTGCGACCGCTGCGCCCTTACACAAATCAAGAGACCCCCATGGCCAACCAAGACCTGAGCTTCACCCCCGACCCGGACGCCGATTCCATCTCCTCCGACGTGGTCGGTTTCAACGGCATCCTGGTCTCCACCCAGATCCCCACCCGCGCCGACGGCAGCCTGGAACTGGGGGACATCACCCTGCAGAGCGAATGCACGCTGCAGGCGCTGAAAGTGGCCCTGGAGCGCGCCGGCAGTTCCATGGACCGGGTCATGCACCTGACCATCTACCTCACCGACATGGCCGATCGTGCGGCATTCAATGCGGTCTACCAGCGTTTCTTCGCCAAGCCCTGGCCGGTACGTGCCGCGGTTGGCGTGGCCGCCCTGGCGGTGGAAGGCATGCGCGTGGAAGTCACGGCAATGGCCGCAAAGGCCTGAGGCAGCGCTTCAATCGGCGGCTACGCGCAAGGCGTGGCCGCCACCTGGCAGCGCACGGGTGCCGGGCAAGCGTTTCGCCGCTACAATGCGCGCCTTGACCCTGATAAGCCTGACTAAAAAAACATGTCCTTGCCCAAACATCACCTGGAACTGCTCAGCCCTGCCCGCGATGTGAGCATCGCCCGCGAAGCCATCCTGCATGGCGCCGATGCGGTGTACATCGGCGGCCCGAGCTTCGGCGCCCGCCACAACGCCAGCAACGAGGTGGGCGAGATCGCCCAGTTGGTGGAGTTCGCCCGCCGCTATCACGCCCGGGTGTTCACCACCCTCAACACCATCCTCCACGACAACGAGCTGGAACCGGCGCGCAAGCTGATCCACCAGCTGTATGACGCGGGGGTCGATGCGCTGATCGTCCAGGACCTGGGGGTGATGGAGCTGGATATCCCGCCCATCGAGCTGCACGCCAGCACCCAGACCGACATCCGCACCCTGGAGCGGGCGAAGTTCCTCGACCAGGCCGGTTTCTCCCAGCTGGTCCTGGCCCGCGAGCTGAACCTCAAGGAAATCAGTGCCATCGCCGCTGAAACCGATGCTGCCATCGAGTTCTTCATTCACGGCGCTTTGTGCGTGGCCTTCTCCGGCCAATGCAACATTTCCCACGCCCAGACCGGCCGCAGCGCCAACCGTGGCGACTGCTCCCAGGCCTGCCGCCTGCCCTACACCCTCAAGGACGAGCACGGCGGCGTGATCGCCTATGAAAAGCACCTGCTGTCGATGAAGGACAACAACCAGAGCGCCAACATCCGCGCCCTGGTGGAAGCCGGCGTGCGCTCGTTCAAGATCGAGGGGCGCTACAAGGACATGGCCTATGTGAAGAACATCACGGCCTACTACCGCCAGCGCCTGGACGCGGTTCTGGAAGATCGCCCCGACCTGGCTCGCGCCTCCAGCGGCCGTACCGCGCATTTCTTCGTGCCCGACCCGGACAAGACGTTCCACCGCGGCAGCACCGACTACTTTGTCAGCGAGCGCAAGATCGACATCGGCGCCTTCGACTCGCCGACTTTCACCGGGCTGCCGGTAGGCACCGTGGAAAAGGTCGGCAAGCGCGACCTGCAGGTGGTGACCTTCGAGCCGTTGTCCAATGGCGATGGCCTGAACCTGCTGGTCAAGCGTGAGGTGGTGGGTTTCCGCGCCAACATCGCCGAGGCCCGTGGCGAGTTCGAAGAAGATGGCGAGAAACGCTACCGCTATCGGGTCGAACCCAACGAGATGCCCGAAGCCCTGAGTCGTCTGCGGCCCAACCACCCGCTGAGCCGCAACCTCGACCACAACTGGCAGCAAGCCTTGACCCGCACTTCCGCCGAGCGGCGCATCGGCCTGTCCTGGCTGGCCCGCCTGAGCGAAGCACGGCTGGAACTGACCGCCACCAGCGAGGAAGGCATCAGCGCCAGCGTCGCCCTGGATGGCCCGTTCGGCGTGGCCAACAAGCCGGAACAGGCCCTGGGGCAACTGCAGGATCTGCTGGGCCAGCTGGGCACCACCCATTACCACGCCACCAGCATCAAGCTGGACGCGCCCCAGGCTTACTTCATCCCCAACTCCCAGCTCAAGGCCCTGCGCCGGGAGGTCATCGAAGCCCTGGACGTCGCACGCATCGCTGCCCACCCACGGGGCTCGCGCAAGGCCGAAAGCAGCCCGCCGCCGGTCTACCCGGAATCGCACCTGTCATTCCTGGCCAACGTCTACAACCAGAAGGCCCGGGATTTCTACCACCGTCACGGGGTGCAACTGATCGACGCGGCCTTCGAGGCCCATGAAGAGCACGGCGACGTGCCGGTGATGATCACCAAGCACTGCCTGCGCTTCTCCTTCAACCTGTGCCCCAAGCAGGCCAAGGGCGTGACTGGCGTGCGCACCAAGGTGGCACCGATGCAACTGGTACACGGCGATGAAGTGCTGACCCTGAAATTCGACTGCAAGCCGTGCGAAATGCATGTGGTGGGCAAGATCAAGGGTCATATCCTCGACCTGCCGCTACCGGGCAGCGCCGCCGAGGCCGTGGTCGGCCATATCAGCCCCGAAGACCTGCTCAAGACCATTCCCCGCGCTCCGCACTGAGTGACCGGCGAGCGTGGCACCCAGGTGCCGCGTTCGCTTGCGCGGCACACCGGCCAGCTGGCGCCCATAGGCCGGTAGCGTTGTGTCCCGCAGCGCAGGCAGCGAGCCTGCGCCCTCAGGAGCCCGGATTGGTCACCTGGATATACACCGCCCAAATCCCCAGCAGCAGCCAGAACGCCGCGAACAACCAGGGCGAACGCATGGAAAACAGCAACGACTTGCGATAGCCCTTGTGGCTCGACTCGCTTTCGCAGAACAGCGGCGATTCATCATAGGCCAGGCCCATCACCGGTTCGCTGTGCAGCAGGTGGCTCTGCTTGAAATGCCAATGATCGATGATCTCGTAGGCGGCCCTGATGCCTGGCCAGGCATTGAGAGAGCTGAGGATCCCCAGCAACGCCAGGAAAGGCGGCACGGACAGAGTAAACAGCTTGCCCCATTCCGGATTGAGGTTGGCCATGCACGAAGCGAAGGCGATTACCAGGAATGCCTGGGCCGTCAGGTAGGCATCGGTGCGGTTGGCCAGGATGCTGGTTTCGTATTGGATCTCCCGGCGATAGAAGTCCAGCCGTTCCTTGGGCGAGCCGAACATCTTGGCGTTGTGCTCGGTCAGCTCGGCTTCGTCCACATGGGATGTAAGAATTCTTGGCATGTCGTGATCAACCCTTGCGCGGGTTTGCTCCCCCGTTTTCAGCTTCTGCCGCGCTCGGCCGGCGCGTCCCGGTTCAGGGCCTTGGGGCCGACCATCAGCCATAGCAACAGCCCCAACAGCGGCACGAAGATGATCACCACGATCCACAGCCCCTTGTTTTCTGCCCGCGCACCGCTGCGCAGCAGGCTTCTGATGGCCCAGATCTCGGCCAGCAGCACGATCACGGCCAGTACGATCAACAGGTATTGCACTTGCATAAGATTCCTCCCGGTCTGTACTGCCTTAGTGCGGTGCAGGCGACGAGGGTTCACAAAGATTGCCGTGGGCGTTCATGGCGCAGGAAAGATCAGCGTCCTGTGACATCCGGATTGAATTTAACCGCTGTGGCAGCGGTCTATAACGCGCCTCTTCATCGGCAAACAGGTATAGTTGCCGGCTTTATCGGCCTGGCTAACGCCGAAGTTTCGGGCCCCCTGGCCCCGTCAAGACATAGTGGATGTCGCGTGTTCGCAAGATTGCTTTTCATCGCATTGCTCCTGACCCTGTCAGCCTGCAGCTCCAGCCCTTCCAACTCCGGCCCCCTCAAGGCCGGCGAGTACCGGGTCAAGCGCGGCGACACGCTGTATTCCATTGCCAGCCGCAACGGCACCAACTGGAAGGAGGTGGCGCGGCTCAACGGCCTCAAGGCGCCTTATACCGTGGAGGTCGGCCAGGTGCTGCGGGTAGGCGGCGCGGCCAGGACCACCCGGGTGGTCAGCAGCAAGTCGCGAACCACCGCCAGCAAGGGCCGAACAGCGCCCCCGGCACCTGCCCCCATGCCCAAGGTCACCCTCAAGGGCTGGAGCTGGCCGTTGCGCGGAGTGCTGATCGGGCGCTTCTCCCCCACCGGCAAGCTCAACCAGGGCATCCGCATCGCCACCACCCAGGGCCAGCCGATCCACGCCACCCTGGGCGGCAAGGTGGCGTTCGCCGGCTACATGCGCGGTTACGGCAACCTGATGATTCTCCAGCACGGCCCCTCCTACACCAGCACCTACGCCTACAACAGCCGGCTGCTGGTCAAGGAAGGGCAGATGGTGATCAAGGGCCAGAAGATCGCCGAAGCCGGTTCCCAGGACACCGACCGCGCCCAGCTTTACTTCGAGATCCGCGCCAACGGCGTGCCGGTGGATCCGCTGCGCTTGCTGCCGCCGGGCTGAGCGGGCGGCTCACCGCGCTGCACGTCTGCCCTCCTGCCTGGCCCCTGCGCCGTCCCCCCCCATTGGACGCAGCAAGATGAACTCTGGGGTTTCAAGCATGGTAGTGATCGGCTCAATCGCTATCATTTGCTTCAGGATTTGAGCGACGCCGGTACTGCCGGCGCCACTCGATTCACAAAGCCCGAGAGCCCCTGCAACCCCCTTGAGTGACTGCCTGCGCGACAACGTGCCTGTCACTGCGCTGTAGGGCGCCGGTGCTCTCTTCGCCCCTTCCAACAACCTCAACTGCCATGCCCCCACAGTCATTGGCCTGGATAAGTCATGTCCGCGAATCCGCACGCCTGCAATAAAGCTCCATCGCGGCTGCTCCTGCTGTTTCTGGCGCTGTCATTGATGGTGTCCCTGATCAACAGCAGCGTGCCGACGCCGCTCTACCCCTTCTACAAGCAGCAACTGCAATTGAGCTCGGTGCAGTTGACGCTGATCTTCGGCGTCTATGGCGTCGGCGTACTGCTATCGCTGCTGACCCTGGGCGGGCTTGCCGGCCGCCTGCAAGATCTGCGCAAGTTGCTGGTGCCCGCGGCAGCCCTGGTGTTCTGCGGTGCCTGGTTGTTTTCCCGGGGCGAGGCGCCCTGGCAACTGGGTGCCGGGCGCCTGATTGCCGGTATCGGCTCGGGAGCCATGACCGCCGGAGTCAACGTCGCCTTGGTGCGCTTCGGCCCCGCCGACCACGGCAAGCTGGCGGCGCTGCTGGCCACCCTGGCGATGGTCATGGGCCTGGCTCTGGGCCCGTTGCTCAGCGGTGCCGCCCTGCAACTGGACCTCTACCCCATGGCACTGCCCTTCTGGCTGATCATGGGCCTGACCCTCGTCGCCACCTGCGGCGTACTGGGCGGCTGGCCCACATCGGTACAGGTCGCCAACGCCACACCGGATGCTATGCAGGCCAAGGCCCCGGGATTGCTGCAAAGCCTCAAGGGCATTGGCATGCCCTTCCATCTTTGCGCCTGGTCGGTGTTCTTCAGTTGGTCGTTTGCCGCCTGCGTGTTCGTCATCGGCCCCGGGGCCGCCGAGCAGCTACTGGGCCTGGGTGATCGCGGGGTATTCGGCTACAGCATTTCGGCTTACCTGCTGATCGCCGGGGCCAGCCAGTTGTTCTGCCAGCGCCTGGACGCCCGGCGTGCCCTTCTGAGCGGTCTGCTGAGCCAATGCCTGGCCTTCGCGGTGTTGCTACTGGCCTTTTTCCAGGCGTCGCTGCTGCTGGCGGTGCCGGCCCTGATCATCGGCGGCTATGCCTATGGCGCGATATTCGTCGGCAGCGCGCGGCTGATCAATCAGCTGGCCAAGGGCAAGGGCCACGGCAAGCTCATCGCCTACTTCTACATGACGGTCTACCTGTTCAACGCCGTCCCCGTACCCCTGGGGCTGCTGGTGGACGCAACGGGCATGGCCCCGGCCGTGCACGGTGCCCTGATGCTGTTTCTGCTTCTGGGGACCGGTCTGTTGCTGATGGCGTACCGAATCAGGTTTTCCCCAGCAAGGCTTTAACACCGACGCACAAGCCCATCGTCCGTCGCCCCCTGTCATTCACTTATCAGTAGTCAGGATCATGAATAGAAAACTCAAATTCTCCGCTGGCGCTGCCGTAGCGCTGGCAATGCTCGCGGTCGCCTGCAAGGTGCTGTATGCCCCCGCTCCCTCAGGTTCGGACGCCGGCAATAGCTCGCGCCCGGCCACCAAAGTGGCCGTTGCCCAGGTAATGCTCGGCAATGTGCCCAACGTATTGAGCGGTATCGGCGAGCTGGAAGCCACCCGGCAAGTCATGGTCAGCGCCGAGACCAGCGGCCTGATCAGCGCCATCGCCTTCGCCCCCGGAGACCGGGTGCGCGCCGGCCAGGTGCTGGTGCAATTGAACGCCGAGCCGCAACTGGGCGAACTGGCGCGGCTCCAGGCCCAGGCCAGCAATGCCCAGGCACAATTGCAGCGTACCCGCACGCTGCTGCCGCAACAGGCCGCCACCCAGGAGCAGTTGGACCAGGCTCACTGGGCCTATCAGCAGGTGCTGGGGGACATCCGCCGGGTCAAAGCCCTGATCGAGCAAAAGCGCATAAAGGCGCCGTTCGACGGCGTACTCGGCGTGCGCAAGGTCAACCTCGGCCAATACCTGAAAGCCGGTGAACCTGTGGTGTCCCTGACCGACGCACGCACCCTGTACGCCAACATCACCCTGCCCGAGCGCTCCCTGGCCGCACTGGCCACAGGGCAGGACATGGCCGTGGCGGTAGACGCCTATCCCCAGCGCTCGTTCAAGGGCCGGGTCGGCACCCTGGAGCCGCGCATCGATCCTGGCACCCGGACCGTACTCGTGCAGGCCGTAGTGGCCAACCCCGACCACCTGCTGACCCCGGGCATGTATGTCCATGGCCAGGTGGCACTGCCGCCGGGCCCGCCGCGCATGAGTATCCCGGAAACAGCCGTCAGCTACAGCGCCTACGGCGACTTTGTCTACGTGGTGCAAGGCACTGATGACAGCGCCCTCAGCGTGCGCCAGGCGTACGTCAAGACCGGCGAGCGCCTGGATGGCCGCGTCGTCCTGCAAGAAGGCGTCCAGCCGGGAGACCGGGTAGTGACCTCGGGCCAGTTGCGCCTGCAGAACGGCGCCCCCGTGCAGATAGCCAACCAGGACAGCCTGGCCCTCGATGCCCCGGCTACCGCCGCCCGGGCCCAGTGAAACACCAAGGATCCCATCATGACCTTCACTGATTTATTCGTCCGGCGCCCGGTACTGGCGCTGGTGGTCAGCACCCTGATTCTGCTGATGGGGTGGCTGGCCATCGACAAGCTGCCGATCCGCCAGTACCCGCTGACCGAAAGCTCGACCCTGACCATCACCACCCAGTATCCCGGCGCCTCGCCGCAATTGATGCAGGGCTTTGTCACCCAGGCCATCGCCCAGTCGGTGGCCACGGTGGAGGACGTCGACTACATGACCTCCACCTCGACCCAAGGCCGCAGCGTGATCGCAGTGCGCATGAAGCTCAATGCCGACTCGAACAAGGCCATGACCCAGGTGATGGCCAAGGTCAACGAGGTCAAGTACCGGCTGCCCGCCGAGGCCTACGACCCGGTGATCGTGAAGTCCTCCGGGGAAGCCACGGCCGTGGCCTATGTCGGCTTTTCCAGCCCGACCCTGTCCACCGCGGCGCTGTCCGACTACGTGACCCGGGTGGTGCAGCCACAGCTGTCGTCCATCGAGGGTGTGGGCAGCATCGACTTAAACGGCGGGCAGAAAATGGCCATGCGCATCTGGCTCGACGCCAGCCGCCTGGCCGCCCACGGTGTGTCCGCCGGCGAGGTGGCCCGGGCCCTGCGCGACAACAACGTGCAGGCCGCGCCGGGCCAGGCCAAGGGGCTGTATGTGGTGTCCGACATCCAGGTCGATACCGACCTGGTGAACGTCGCCGAGTTTCGCCAGTTGGTGGTCAAGAGCACCCCTGCCGGCCTGGTGCGCCTGGAAGACGTTGCCACGGTGGAACTGGGCGCGGCCGCGACGGATACCAGTGCCCTCATGGATGGGGTCAATGCGGTGTACTTCGGTTTGAATGCCGCCCCCAATGCCAACCCTTTGGTGATAGTCGACAAGCTCAACGAGCTGCTGCCGGGGATCCGCGCCAACCTGCCACCGGACGTGAAGGTAGCGGTGCCCTTCGAGCTGGCCCGCTTCATCAGCGCCTCCATCGATGAAGTCTCCGGTACCCTGATCGAAGCGATAGTGATCGTGGTGCTGGTCATCTTCCTCAGCCTGGGTTCGGTGCGGGCGGTGCTCATCCCGGTCATCACCATCCCGCTGTCGATGCTCGGCGCCGCGGCCTTCATGGCGCTATTTGGCTTCAGTATCAACTTGCTGACCCTGCTGGCCATGGTTCTGGCCATCGGCCTGGTGGTCGATGACGCGATCATCGTGGTGGAGAACGTCCACCGGCATATCGAAGAAGGCAAGTCCCCGGCCCTCGCCGCCCTGATCGGCGCCCGGGAGGTCGCCGCGCCGGTGATCGCCATGACCCTGACCCTGGCCGCGGTCTATGCGCCCATCGGCCTGATGGGCGGCCTTACCGGGTCGCTGTTCAAGGAGTTCGCCTTCACCCTCGCCGGTTCCGTGGTGGTCTCCGGGATCATCGCCTTGACGCTGTCCCCGGTCATGAGCTCGTTCCTGCTCGATAGCCAGATGAACGAAGGCTGGATGGCGCGCCAGGCCGAACGCGGCTTCGCACGCCTGGGGGCGGCCTATGGCCGGGTGCTGAGCATGTCCCTGGAACATCGCCGGGTGATCTGCGTCATTGCCCTGCTGGTCCTGGTCAGCGTGCCGTTGCTGTACAACCAGGCCCGGCGCGAACTGGCACCGGTGGAAGACCAGTCCACGGTGCTGACGGCCATCAAGTCGCCGCAGAACGCCAACATCGACTATGTAGAGAAATTCGGCGAGAAGTGGAACCAGGTGATGGTGACCCTGCCCGAGCAGAGCAACCTGTGGCTGATCAACGGCATCAACGGTGTCTCCAACAGTATTGGCGGGGTCAACTTCGTCGACTGGGAGCAACGCCAGCGCAACGCCGACCAGATCCAGGTGGACATGCAGAGTCGCGCCAATGACATCGAGGGCAGCAATGTCTTCGCCTTCCAGTTGCCCTCGCTGCCCGGCTCCACCGGCGGCCTGCCGGTGCAGATGGTAATCAAGAGTGCCGGCGACTACCGGCTGGTCTACGAGGCCATGCAGGAGCTGAAGGACGCCGCGCGCAAAAGCGGCCTGTTCATGGTGGTGGACAGCGACCTGGACTACAACAACTCGGTGATCAGGATCCGCATCGACCGGGCCAAGGCCAACAGCCTCGGGGTCACCATGAAGGACATCGGCGACACCCTGGCGGTGCTGGTGGGCGAAAACTACGTCAACCGCTTCGGCATGCAGGGCCGCTCCTACGATGTAATCCCCCAGAGCCTGCGCAATGAGCGCCTGTCTCCCGAGGCCCTGGCGCGTTTCTACGTCACCAGCGCCAGCGGCGGCCAGGTTCCGCTGGGCAATCTGGTAACCCTGTCCACCGGGGTGGAACCCAACCAGTTGACTCAGTTCGACCAGCTCAACTCGGCGGTCTTCCAGGCGATTCCCGCACCGGGAGTGGCCATGGGCGATGCCGTGGGCTTCCTCGAACAGCAGGCACGCAACCTGCCGCCGGGTTTCACCTATGACTGGCTCTCGGACGCCCGCCAGTATCAGCAGGAAGGGGGGGCGCTGATCATGGCCTTCGTGTTCGCGATCATCGTCATCTACCTGGTATTGGCAGCCCAATACGAAAGCCTGCGGGACCCGCTGATCATCCTGATCAGTGTTCCGCTGTCGATCTTCGGCGCCCTGATTCCCCTGGCGCTGGGGCTGTCCACCATCAACATCTACACCCAGATCGGGCTGGTCACCTTGGTGGGCCTGATCAGCAAGCATGGGATCCTCATGGTGGAGTTCGCCAATGAGCTGCAGGTCAAGGAAGGCCTGGACCGCCATGAGGCGATAGTGAAGTCGGCGAAGATGCGCCTGCGGCCGATCCTGATGACCACCGCGGCCATGGTCGCCGGGCTGGTCCCCCTGCTGTTCGCCAGCGGTGCTGGCGCCCACAGCCGCCATGACCTGGGGCTGGTGATTGTGGTGGGCATGCTGGTGGGCACGCTGTTCACCCTGCTGGTGCTGCCCACCATGTACTCGATCATTGCCGTGGACCATCGCAGCGCGGCTAACACTCCCCGGGCGCGCGAACTGGCATCCCTGGATGCCGCAGCCCCCGCCATGGCCCCTCGGGTCTAAGGAGCAACTCATGCGTCACTTTGCAATCAACCCGCGGCAGCCCCTGTACTGGCTGCTGCTGTCACTGGGGCTGGGTGGCTGCACCCTGGGCCCCGATTATCAGCCACAGGTTGCGACGCCGCTGCACCTGTCCCAGCAACCGGACCCGGCGCTGTACTCCAGCGAGCAATTGCAGCGCGACTGGTGGCGGCAATTCCAGGACCCGCAACTGGACCAGTTGATGGACCAGGCCCTGAGTCGCAACCGGGACATTCACCAGGCCCAGGCCCGGTTGCTGGAAGCACGCGCCGAGCTGGACCAGCGCCAGCTCGACCGCTTGCCGACCGTGACCGCCGGCGGTGGTTATTCCCGCAGCCTGGCCCAGGACAATCCAGGGCCCGCCGGCGAACGCAACCTGGCCAAGAGCTACCGGGCGGGGTTTGACGCCCAATGGGAGATAGACCTGTTCGGCCGCTTGCAGCGCCTGTCCCAAGCTGCGGCCGCCCGTGATCAAGCCGCCGTGGCCGATCTGGCCCAGGCGCGGATAGTGGTAGCGGCCGAAGTAGCGCGCAATTACTTCGAGATGCGCGGTGCGCAACGCCAGCTGGAGGTGGCCCGGGCAGCCCTGGATAACCAGACGCACATGGTGCAGGTGGTGGCCGCCATGGTCGCAGCCGGGCGTGGCGCCGAAGACGAGTTGGCCAGTGCACGGGCCGAGCGGGCACGCCAGCAGGCCTCCCTGGCGCCCCTGTACACCCGCAGCCAACTGGCCCGCTATCGCCTGGCGGTGCTGGTGGCCGCCCAGCCCGGCGAGCTGAAAGCCCTGGATCGTCAGGCTGCCCTGGTACCGCTTGCGACCCGCCTGCCGATCGGCAACCTCGCCGATCTGCTGCGTCAGCGCCCGGACATCGCCAGTGCCGAGCGCGACTTTGCCGCCTCCAGCGCCGACATCGGTGCGGTGACCGCCGAGTTGTATCCCCGGGTGGACCTGGGGGGCTTCCTCGGCTTCGTGGCCATCCGCGGCGCGGACCTGGGCGCCGGCAGCAGCCGGGCCTTCAGCTTCACCCCCGGCATCAGCTGGCCGGCCCTGCACCTGGCTAGTGTCAAGGCCCGGCAACGCCAGGCCGAGGCGCGCAGCCAAGGTGCCCAGGCTCGTTACGAGCAGGTGGTGCTGCTGGCGGTGGCGGAAGCCGAGAGCGCCCTGACCACCTACAGCCAGTCCCAGCAACGCCTGGGGGATCTGCTGGAAGCCGCCCGGCAAAGTAGCCGGGCCGCCACCCTGGCCCAGGTGCGCTACACAGCAGGTGCGGCGCCCTACCTGCTGGCGCTGCAGGCCCAGGCCAGCCGACTGCAGGCCGAGGATGCCCTGGCCCAGGCGGATACCGCGTCCTATGTGAATGTGGTCGCGCTGTACAAGGCGCTGGGGGGCGGCTGGCGAGCGCCAGGGACAACCAGCGCCGCCGCTGTTGCCACTCGGGACTAGCTACCGCTCTTGACCTTGCTCCAGACCCGGGTACGCACCCGCTCCAGTTTCAACGGCAGCGGTTCCAGGGGGAACAGAGTGTCGAGCACCGCAGCGCTCGGGTAGACGCTGGGGTTGTCACGGATCTGCTGCTCCACCAGCGCCTTGGCCGCCAGGTTGCCATTGGGGTACTTCAGGTAGCGGGTGGTCGCGGCGATCACCTGGGGGCGCAGCATGTAGTCGATGAACTGCAAGCCCTGCTGCGGGTTGGGGGCGTCGTTGAGCAACACCAGGCTCTCCACCCAGATCGGGGCACCCTCGCGGGGAATCCGGTACTCGATCTGGCGGCCGTTGCCGGCGGCCTCCGATGCGCTCTTGGCGTCAAGCACACCGCCGGCCCAACCCACTACCACGCAGATATTGCCATTGGCCAGGTCGGTGATGAACTTCGAGGAATCGAAGTAGCGCACATAGGGGCGCAGCTTCAGCAGCAGGGCCTCGGCCTTGCGGTAGTCCTCGGGGTTCTGGCTGTTGTAGGGCAACCCCAGGTAATGCAGGGCAATGGGGACGATCTCGCCTGGGGCATCGAGCATGGCCACACCGCACTGGCTGAGCCGGGCGAGGTTCTGCTCCTTGAAGATCAGGTCCCAGGAATCCACCGGGGCGTCCGGCCCGAGGATCGCCCGGACCTTGTCTGCGTCGTAGCCAATGCCCGTGGTGCCCCACAGGTAGGGTACGGCATAGCGATTGCCCGGGTCGTTGCCCTGCACCTTGGCCAGGATCTGCGGGTCCAGGTTGGGCCAGTTGGGCAACTGGCTGCGGTCCAGTTCCTTGAGCACCCCTGCCTTGATCAGGTTCGGCAGCAGGTCGCCGGTGGCCACTACCACGTCGTAGCCGCTGCGGCCGGCCATGAGCTTGCTCTGCATCACGTCACCGTTGTCGAACACGTCGTAGGTCACGGCGACGGAGGTCTGTGCCTGGAAGTCCTTGGTGGTCTCGGGGGCAATGAAGTCGTACCAGTTGTAGATGTGCACCTTGGGTTCGGCGCTGGCGGTAAAGGCCAGGCAGAAATTCAAGGCCAGGGCCAGGGGAACGCAGTGAAGGGTTTTCATCGTCAAGCTCCATAGCGTCGGCCCCTGCTCCATGGGGAAGGTGGCCGCGCCTGCTGTTTTTGGGATTGTTGTGGCAGGAATCAGAGCAATGGGCAGGAATCAGGGAATCAGCAGCTCGCGGCGCCCGTCCGGGTGCTCCACCTGTTCACCGGGTAGGGGCAGACGGCGGTCGCTGAGGTAGTGGTAGTCGCGGCGCGAGGCCTTGAGCTGGTGCAGGTCGAGGCTCACGCGCTGCTGGCACGCCTCGCGCCCGGCTTCCCACTGCACCTGCCCGAACGGGTCGATGGCAGCGCTGCCCCCGGCGAAGACCAGGCCGTCATCGCCCTCGCCCACCCGGTTGACCATGACCGCGAACAGCTGATTTTCCTGGGCTCGAGCCATGATCGCAGTGCGGTGCACCGGGCCGTAGGGGTCCATGTTGCCGTTGGTGACGATGATCAGTTCGGCCCCCAGTTGTGCCAGGGCCCGGGCCGTTTCCGGCAACTCGATGTCGTAGCAGATCAGGATGCCGACCCGCAGCCCCTTCCACTGCACCGTGGTGAAACGGTCGCCGGGGCAGAACGCACCGCGCTCCGAGGGCCATAGGTGGGTCTTGCGGTAATGCAAGGCGATGCCCTCGGGGGTCAGCAGCAGTGAGCTGTTGTAGTAATGCTCCCCGGCCCGCTCGGCCAGGCCGATGACCACCGCGACCTGACGCTCACGGACCTGCTGCAGCACCGCCTGGACACTGGGCCCGTCCAGGGTTTCAGCGCACTCGGCCAACTGTACGGCGCTGAGGAAGCCGGTCAGGCAAGTTTCGGGGAACACCAGCAGATCGGTGTCGCCAGCGCAGGTTGCAATGGCTTCGAGCACCCGGTCCAGGTTATAAGCGGTGTCGCCGTCACGGCCGGCCAGTTGTACCAGTTCAATGTTCATTTCTAATCCTTGCACTCGTTGGCGACGCCCGGGGCTTGCGACCGCAGGTGCCGGGGACGGGCCGAGTATGGAGCGCCGCGACGCGGCAAAAAATCACTTCGATGGGGTACCCCTCAATGGGTAGTGAAACGCGCCTGACCTTGCAGGACGTGGCCTGGCACGACGCCGTGGGCCGCGTTATCGAGACCCTGGACCGGGACAATTTCTGGAGCGCCCTGGTGCGCCTGCTGCAGCACTATGTGCCGGTGGACAATTGGGTGGTGCTGGTCTTCAGCGGCGGCCGGCCCCGGTTACTGGCCGAATCCCCGGCAACGGACGGCGAAGCCGACTCCCTGTTCCAGGACTATCTCAAGGGGCTGTACCTGCTGGATCCGTTCTACATCCACGCCAGGGAACATCCGCGCAGTGGCCTGTTTCGCCTGCAGGACGTGGCCCCGGAATGCTTCGAGCAGACCGATTACTACCAGCGCTATTTCTGCCTGAACGTGCTGACCGACGAGGTGCACATCAATATCCTGCTGGACGGCGAGCGTACCCTCAGCCTGTCGCTCGGCAGCCAATCGCGTTTCAGCCCTGAGCAGACTGCCCTGCTGAGCCTGGTGCAACCCTGGATCGCGGCGCTGATGCGCCAGCGCCTGCATTTCGAGTCCGAGCCCCAAGCCACGACGCCCAGCGCGCCCAACTGGCAGAGCCGCCTGGAACAGGCCACTGCCCAGTTGAGTTCGCCCCTTTCGGCGCGGGAGTTGGATGTGGGCCAGTGGTTGCTCAGTGGCTGCTCGAACAAGGAGATTGCGCGCAAGCTGGGGATTTCCGCCGAGACGGTCAAGGTTCACCGCAAGCACATGTACAGCAAGCTGGGGATCAAGTCCCAGTCCGAGCTGTTTGCCCTGTTCCTCCAGGCCCAGGACGCCTGATGCCAGGCCGTGGGGGCGCAGCGGCCAGCGCCCCGCCCCCGCAGTTTCAGGCATTAGAAGCGCAGGTAGTTACCTCGCCCCGGCGCCTGGTAGGCCATTTCCGAGAGCCCGGTCCAGACGTAGCTCGGAGCTGTCCACTGGACCTGTGCGTAGCCGTAGGAGCCATGGCCATAGGCCGAAAGCACGGCAGGAGCCGGCTTGAGCGCCACGCTGGAGACCGGAGTCGCCGCTGCGCCGGACTGGCGTGGAGGCTCGGCATGACCGCCCCCCAGTACCCCTTGATTGCGCTGGCTGCCGACCCAGTTGGTGAGCCTGCCGCGACTGGTGATGGTGCCGCTGGCAGTGTTGTCCAGGCGGCTGCCCAGGAGCGTCAGGGAGGCGCCACTGTGAATCACCTTGTCGTTGAACAGCGTGCTGCTGTTGAGGGTCATGGACTGCTCGCTGCGCAGGGTGCCGTGATTCTCCAGGGCGCCGTAGGCAGTCAGCGAAGCGCCGCTGTGGATCAGATTGTCGTTGAATACCTTGCTGGCGTTGAGAGTCATCGCCTGCCCGCTGCGCAGGGTGCCATGGTTTTCCAGGGCGCCTTGCAGCGACAGGCTGCCGTGCGCCACGAGCGCCCCCTGTCGACCCTGAAGCGTATCGCCGTTGACCGAGACCCGGGCACCCGAAACCTGGCCCTGGTTGTCCAGGCCGCCGGTGATCGACAGTGCCTGCCCGGCTTCCAGGGCCCCACCAGCGGCCACCTGCACCTTGCCATCAGCGGTGACAGTGAGGTTGCCGGTCAGGGCCTTGACCTGCCCCGCCACATTGACCCCGACACCGGCGGATCGGCCCAGCATGCGGATCGAGTCCGCGTGCATGCTGCCCAGGCGTGCCACATCGATGGCGACCTCGGGAACAACCGTCTCAGCCACCACCTCTGGCACTGAAACGCCAGCCACCGGCACTGGCGGGCCGGAAACCACCTGGGTGTTGCCCTTGCCGAACTGGCTGCTGTTGAAGGGTTTGTCGGCAAAGTCGGAACCCGATTGCACCTGGCCATTGATGATGATCTGGTTGCCGGTAAAGCCCTGCTCCTTACCGTTGATGATCACCCCCACCGCGGACTGTCCAGCGCTGCCGGAGCTGGCCAGGGACAAGGTGTTGCTGGCACTCACATCGCCCTTGAGTGCGGACAGGTTGAGCTTCTGCGCCTGCAGCGCCGCATTCAACTGAATGGTACGGGCTACCAGGTCCACTTCATTGGCCCCGGAACCATCCAGGCCCGCGCCGTCGATACGGATCTGGCCATTCTCGGTATGCAGGCGCGCAACTCCACCCTGCCCGTCCAGCACAGCGTTGCCGGCCACCAGGGTCACTCGATTGGCATTGATGAACCCCGCGCCCTGGGTGGAAATGCCGTTGGGGTTGGCCACGATCACCCGCGCATTGGCACCGGCGACTTCAATCACGCCGTTGAGCTGGGAGGCCATTTTCCCGGTTACCTCGTTGAGAATAACGCTTGCCGACTGGCCATTGAGCAGGCTGTTGCCGGCTATGGCGCCGCCCAGGCTGGTCTGCACACCCGTGGTGCTGTTGTTGAGGATCAGCCCGGCCTGGCCGACGTTGAACTCGGTGAACTTGTTGTGGGACAGGCCCGCACCATTGGCAGCGACGATGTTCACCAGCGGCGTGCCGTTGCTGGTCGAGAGCACCGGTCGCAGCGCCGCGGACGGGTCCACCACCAGCCCGGGCTGGGCCAGGGCGCTCTGCTCCAGGAGCGGCAGTGCCAGCAGGATGGCCAGCGCCAGGCGCTGTGCCCCGAAAGCGGGCTGTGGCAGGTGCGGGGTAGATTTATTCTTGGTTTTCATATTGATCTCGGTGGTGTTGTTGGCATAAGGCGTGCGCTTGAATCGGCGGGCACGCGGGTAACAGGTTCGGCGGTGGTGGCACCTCCTGGTTCAGGGCTGGAAGACAGGCCGCTTGGCGAAACGCTATGGCCTAGAAGCGGCTACGCAACGAGAAATCCAGGGTGGGAGTACGGCTGTTGAGGTCGTCGGGCTTTTTCAACGGCAGGCCCAGGGCAATGTCGTAGCTCAGGGCGCTGAAGCTGCCGCGCAGGCCGACGGCGCTACCGATCAGGGTGCGCTCCCCTGACCGCAGGCTGGCGCTGGGCACTACCTGGCCGGCATCCAGGGCCGTGTAGAACTGGCTGCCCCAGCCTGCCGCCACGGCCAGCTCGTTGCGCCAGGTCCAGCCACCCGGGCTGGCCAGGGTGCTGTTGCCATCGAAGCCGCGCACCGTGTAGCGGCCACCGATCTGCAGGTACTCGGTGGGCGGCACCGGCACCGGCGCGTACTGCACGAACAAACCGCTCTGGTAGCCCAGCACACTGGCGCCCACGCCAAGGGCGCCGGCCACTGCGGCCTTGCCGGTGAAGATCCGGTAACGACCGTTCCAGTACTGCTCCTCGTAGACCGCCCCCGGCGCTGCGCTCATCCCGGGCAGGCTGCCGCGCAGGCCGAGTTCGAAATCCAGGGTGCTGGCGTTCCATTTTTCCCGGTGGGCCATGCTCAGTTCATAGCCGGTGATGTCCCGGTAAAGCTGGCCCAACTCGGTGTTGCCGACCCAGGCCCGGTCCTGGCGACGCACCAACCGCCCCTGCAAGGTGCCCCGGCTGTGGGCCGAGCGGTAAGTCACCAGGCTGAGGCCGGCATCCAGACGTCGGGTCCTGGAGATGAACCCCAGGCGCTGGTCGGCGTCTTTGAACAGTTGCTGGCGGCTGCCCCACTCACTGGCGCCCAAGGACAGCGCGGTGTAGCCCAGAGGCAGGTTCCAGGCCAGGCTCCTCGACCAGGAACCCAGGCTGTGGTCGGCGAATGCGCTGTCCGAACTGGCGGTCAGTAGCAATTGGTCATACAGGGCCAGGGGCGAATCGATCGCCAGGATGGCCCCCAACTGATTGCGCCCGGTGGCGTCGATGCCGGCGTTGTCCAGGGTCAGCATGCCCATCACCCGGCGTACCTCCTCGGGTTGCCGGATGACGATATCGGTGCTGCCCAGGGCCGTCCCCGGAATCAGGTCAAAGGCACTCAGGGCCTGCCCCGGCAGGCGCCGCAGGTTTTCCAGGGCCTGGTCCAGGTCGCGCACATTCAACAGTTGGCCCTGGCCGGCGGGAAACAACGGCCGGGCCCAACCGATACCCTGGGGTTGCTGTTCAATAGTGCCGATCCGCCCGGCGATCACTTGGATCAGCAGGCGTCCGCCGGCCAGGTCCTGGGCCGGAATGGCGACTTGAGTCGTAAGGTAGCCACGCAGTATCAGTTGCTCCGCCAGCCAATGGCGCAGCAAGCCCAGGCCGTTGCCGCCGACGCACTGGCCAATGATCGGCGAGGTAGCGGTCATCCAGGCAAAGGCCTCGGCGCCCTGCCACTGCACCGAGCGGATCAGCACACAGGGCGACTCGGCCGGCAGGCGCAGCGAGCTGCCGGCCACCGGGGCCTGTTCGGCAAGCATGTCCACCGGTTTCAAGGCCTGGGCCTGCAAGGCTTCCAGTTGCTGGTCCTGATGCCGCGAGCCATTGCCAAGCGAGCCCAGGGCCGGCGCGCCCAGGCCCTGTTCCAGAGGGGCAAGCAGCACCAGGGCGATCAGGCCGCGCAAGGGCCAGGGGCCTTTCCATCTCGACAACTGAGGTCTCTCCGCAGGATGACAATGCAGCCCCGTCCGATGAGGGTTGGAGGCATGTCAGGGCAATTGCGGCGAAGTCTAAGAGTGGATGTTGCGGCCCCGGAATAAGAGTGGGAGACAGCGACTCAAGGAATAATCGTCAAGACTGTGCAGATAAATCGAGCATCCGGTGCACAGTCTCAACCCCGTGTGCCTGCTCCTGTCACTGGCCCCGTGGTCGCCAGCCGACCTGTTCCAGGGCAGCCAGCAAGCGTTCGGGAGTGAGCGCACGGGCCTGGCTGCCACAGCCCGACAGATCGCGAGCGGCCAGCATGGCGTTGAGAATGGCCTCTTCCACCGCATCGGCGGCCGCCACGAACAGCGCTGAAATGTAATCGTTGTTGACCATCTGCAAGGCGCTGGTCGGGGCACCGGGGTGGCCGTGATTGGCCACCGGCAGGTTGCGATTGCCCACCGAGAACGCCAGGAAGATGTCTCCGCTGGAATCCTCGGTGCCTCCCCCGACCCGCGCCAGGCCGATGCTGGCCCTCTGCGCCAGGCGCGTGCACTGGTGTGGCAGCAGGGGCGCGTCGGTGGCGATGGTGATCACGATCGAACCCATGCCGGCCTCACCGACCGGAGTCGGGCCCTTGAACGGTGACGCCACGTCCCCCAGTACCGTGCCCACCGGGTAGCCGGCCACCCGCAACGCTTCGCGCACTCCATAGTTGGCCTGTACCAGGACGCCCACGGTCCAGCCACCCTGCTCCTGGCTCAGGACCCGCGAAGAAGTGCCGATACCGCCCTTGAATTCGTGGCAGATCATGCCGGTGCCTCCTCCGACGTTGCCCTCCGCCACCGGCCCGGAACTGGCCTGGCTCAGGGCCGCGTGGAGGTGTTCGGCCGTCACGTGCTGGCCCCAGATATCGCTGAGCACGCCGTCGTAGGTTTCCAGCACCACCGGCATGCACCAGTAAGTATGTTGCCTGGCCATTTCTCGCTCGGCCGCCACCAGGGCGTCACGCACCACGCCAACGCTATGGGTGTTGGTGTAGGCAATGGGTGTGGCCAGCAAGCCGGCCTCGCGGATCCACTCCAGGCCCGTGGCATCGCCGTTGCCATTGAGCACATGGACCCCGGCGAAGCACGGCTCCAGGTGGGCCGAACCGGCCCGCGGCTCGATCACCGTGACGCCGGTATGGATCGACGCATCGGCGGTTTCCAGGTTGAGGGTGTGATGGCCGACACGCACCCCCGGCACATCGGTAATAGCGTTGTAGATGCCGGGGGTACCGGTGCCGAGGGTGATGCCAAGGTCGCGTATACGCATGGTTGCGGTCTCCACTGTCGAACAATCAAGGGGTCGAAGTGTAAGAATCCGCACAACCGCTGACGATTACCCCGTTGCATTACCCCCGGCGGGTTAGCCGCTCAGAGCTGGCTGATCAGCCGCTCGACCCGTTCGATGAATCGCTGCAACTGGCCCTCCTCCAGCCT
Organism: Pseudomonas sp. JV245A; assembly: GCF_032424515.1. NCBI lineage: Bacteria > Pseudomonadati > Pseudomonadota > Gammaproteobacteria > Pseudomonadales > Pseudomonadaceae > Pseudomonas > Pseudomonas sp. JV245A. The sequence goes on along the minus strand of NZ_VYKE01000011.1, from coordinate 52,843 downwards.
GGCACCATGGCCGCCCACCGAGGCTTCAAGGCTGGCGCAAACCAGGATCAGGCTCTTGGCCTTGCCCACTGCCAGGGCACCGCGAATGCGGTGCAACTGGTCCATCAGCTGCACCTTGTCGCCCCCTGCCAGCGCGGCCTTGAGCGCCTCCAGGTCCTGGCCGATGGTGAGCTGGAACAGCTCCAGCATGCGCTCGGGCACGCGCAACGGATCGTCCTGGGGTAGGCCCGTTGCCTGGACCGCGTCGGCAACCACGGGCTGCAACGGGATCTCGATGGCCGCCTTGAGACACAAGTAAAGCCCCTGGATATCAATCGGCTTGGTCAGCCAGTTGTTCATCCCGACGCGGATGCAGTGCTCCCCCTCCTCGCGCAAGGCGTTGGCAGTGACACCGATGATCGGCGTGTCCAGATTGCGTTCGCGCACGCTCTGGGCGAAGGCATAGCCGTCCATGAGCGGCATGTTGACGTCGGTGAGGATCAGGTCGTAGGCCTGCTGGTCAAGCAGGTGCAAGCCTTCGATGCCATTGCTGGCCACATCCACCAGGCAGCCGATGGTTTCCAGCTGTTCCTTCATCAGCAACTGGTTCACCGGGCTGTCCTCGGCCAGCAGCACGCTCAGGCCCAGCGGTTGTCTGCTCGCTCCACCGGGCGTGGTGTCGGGCTCGCACACCTCCCCCGTCAGCGCCATGTTCAAGGCCTGGAGGATGGCCGGCAGGCTGTGCTGATTGACCAGGATGTCCTTGCCTATGACCTGAGGCTGAAGATTGAAATCGTGCTGGGCAAAGACCTTGGTTCCGGCCCAATCCAGGCCGGCCAGGGCTTCAGGCATCACCTCCAGCATGACATCGGGCATGTCGCCCAGAGCCTCGGGCTGGGTCGACACCCGCGCCCCGTGCTGCTGCAACCAGGCGCCGAGGCTGGCGCTCAGATCGGCGAACGGGGTACGCAGGTGTATGCGCTTGCCCTGCAGGCGCAGGTCCACCGGGGCGGCCCCCTCGGACTCCGCCAGTTCAAGGTCGAGGGCAAAGCTGAATGTGCTGCCCTGGCCCTCTTCGCTGCTGAAACTCAGGTGCCCCCCCAGCATCTGGCTGAGGCTGGCGCAGATCGGCAGGCCCAGTCCGGTACCGCGTATGTTCGGCTGCCGGTTGTCCCGCTGGTAGAAACGTTCGAACAGGCGCGCCTGCACCTCCTGGGGTATGCCCGGCCCGCTATCGGCCACCTGCCATTGCAAGCGAGCCCGGCCCGTTGCGCACTGCACCTGGTTCAGGCGCACCGCCACCCGCCCGTGAGCGGTGAACTTGATGGCGTTGCTGATCAGGTTACCGACGATCTGCCGGATGCGCAGGCTGTCCCCCAGGACCTCCACCGGCAACGGCTGGTCGATGCAGGCGTACAGCGCCAGGCCCTTGCTCGCGGCCATGGCCGAAAAGCCCCGCAGGGTTTCTTCCAGCAGCTCCCGTGGGTTGAACCTGACCGATTCAGGCACCATTTGCCCGGCCTCGATCTTGGACACATCCAGCACATCGCTGATCAGTTGCAGCAGCACCGTCGATGAACTGTCGATGGTGCGCAGGTAGGCGCGCTGACGCTCGCTCAGGTCAGTCATCGCCAACAGCTCCAGGGTCCCCAGGGCACCATACAAGGGTGTTCGGATCTCATGGCTGACGGTGGCGACGAAGTTGCTCTTCTGCTCGTTGGCGGCATCCGCCGCGTCCCGGGCCATGATCAGCGAGGCCGCGGCTTCGCGGTGCGACGTGATGTCGGTAAAGGTGCACAGCAGCACATCCTCACCCTGGTAGTCGGTGGGCGCAAAACGCACGTACAAGGAACGCGGGCCGACTTCCAGGCAGCCTTCTCCCGAAATCGGCCGGCCCTGGTCGAACATTTCCCAGTGCTGCATCAGCAAACGCAGGTCCGTGGCTTCTCCCAGCCAGGCCCCATACAAACTGTTATGCGTTACCGGCTGCAGCGTCGGCCCCCTGACCACACACAACGCCAGCGGTACGGTCTGCAGGATGGAGTGGTTGAAATCATGGGTAACCAGCAATTGCCGAAAATCGCTGCCGGCCGGTTCCACCACCCGCCGCCGATACCACTCGATCACTCCCCAGCCACCGAAGACGCACGTCAGCAGCAGCCCCAACAGGCTCAGTAGCGGCCAGAATCCGTCCTCCAGCAGGCTCTTGTAGCTGATCCGGTACAGCGCCTGCCAGGTGCCCTGGGTACCGGCGCTGCGCTTGATCAGCAACCCCGATGCGCTCAGGTGCAAGCCGTTCTGATAGTCCCGGATATCACTGTCGGCAGCGCCCACCAGCAAGCGCCCGTCGGGGGCCAGCAGGTCGATGGACTCGAAGTCCGGCCGCTCATAGAACTGCCTGTCGATCCGCTCGCCGAAATCGTTGAGCTCACTCAGCTCCAGCAGGGTGGCTGCCACCACCTCACGTGGCGCACGCCCCGCCACCCGGTACTCGTCCGCCGTCTGATCGAGGACATAGGCCAGCAGGGCCTGGCGCCCGTTCATCATGAACGGCTCGGCGGGGCTCCAGCGCACGATCAGATCGCTGTTTTTCGGTGGGTCGCGGCGGATCGCCGCCTTGACCCGGCTCAGCACCGGCAACAGGTCGGGCTGCGTAGCGCCAACCTGCTGCGGCTGGGTTTCGATCCAGGGAATGGCGATGTCGAAGTGACGGTCCAGGTCGAACAGGAACATCTGTGGCGCGGTAAAGGACGAACCGATCCAGAAGTCGCTGTAGACATTGGCAAGGCCCCGGGCCAGCCCCAGTTGCCGGTTGATGACCCTGGGGCCCAGGCGGTCGGTGTGTTCGGGCAGGACCACGGACACCTTGGTCAGGTACTGCGACGCCAGGCCCTCGTAGATGCGCACATCACCCTTGGGCATTTCCGTGAAGATATGGCCCCGGTAGTCGGTCTCGGGCCGGTAGGTGCTGGAACCGCTGCTCTTGATGGCACGCAGCAAAAAGGTCTCATGGTCGTTGGCCCGGGCCACCAGGCGCAGGAAGTGGTAATTGACCTTGACCAGTTCACCTCGCATCACCTTGTAGGTCGCCCAGTAACCGGCACTCACGAAAAACACCAGTAGCAGGAAGGAAATCACCAGGCCGAGGTTCAATCGCAGCGACACACGCTCCAGGCGCTTGACCCTGGATTGTCTATAGACCATGGGAGGGTGAACCGGCGAAACCTGCTGTTTGTTGCATCTCATGCTCCCCAAAGGTCCTTCATCAACATCACCCCGCACCCGCGAGGGTCACGCACACTACCTGAACTTGTTGCCATTGTAGGAGCGGTCCTACATTTGTCATCGAAAACGCCGACTGACAGTCTGATCGAGCTACGCCAATGTGGGTAGACCGTATTGGATCGTCGAGCGCCATGAAAAACTCCTTCCTCAACCGCACCGCCTTGCTTGACCGCGCGCCTGTGCCCGCGGCGCGGCGAGCGCAACACGGGACGCCCAGATCCGACGCCGGATCTTTCAGCCCTGTACCACTGGCCGCCCCCAGTGCCGATGAAGTGCTCCAGGGCCTCAGGCGCCACGAGTTCGTCGCCTATTACCAGCCCAAGCTGTCACTGCTCGATGGCAGGCTGGCCGGGGCCGAAGTCCTGGCGCGCTGGGACCACCCCGAGGCGGGGATACTGGCACCGGAGCATTTTCTGCCCGTGATGTGCCAGGCCGGCCTGGTGCACATGCTGTTTGCCCAGCTCTTCGAGCAGGGGCTGCAATTGCAGCAGATCCTCGCCGAACTGAGTGTGACCATGGAGCTGGCGTTCAACCTGGAGCCCCAGCAATTGAGCAACCCAGGGTTCAGCAAGGGTGTCAGCGATCTGTTGCGCGAGTACCGCTGCCCGGCCGAAGGCATCATGTTCGAACTGACCGAGACCGGCTCCATCCACTTGCCCGCCGTCAGCCTGAAGAACCTGCTGCAACTTCGGGTGCTGGGCTGCGGCTTGTCGATGGACGACTATGGTAGCGGCTTCTCTTCGCTGCAGCGGCTGTGCGACCTGCCGTTCAACCAGATCAAGCTGGACGCCTCGTTCGTGCGCAAGCTGGACTCCCATCCCACCTGCCGCAGTGTGGTGGAAAGCACTGTGCGGCTGGCCGCCACCCTGGGCCTGTCACTGGTGGTCGAGGGAGTGGAGACACCAAGGCAGATGAAGCAGCTCAAGGCCCTGGGTTGCCCCGTCGTCCAAGGTTTCGCCATCGGCCGGCCGATGCCGGAGCAGCACCTGATCAACTACTGCCTGCACAACGCCCGCTCGCGACGTTCCATAGCCTCTGCCTGAGTTGCTTGCCCATGCCTTGCGATCCATGGAGCCCGCGCCCCTTCATCTCGCCCCCCTAACCGACCGCTTTATCCCTGGTAGTCGTCCTATGTTCATGACCAAGTCACTGATCACGTCCTGCGTGTTTTGCCTGACCCTGCTGCTCGCCACCCGCAGCCACGCAGCGCCCGTGCCGGACCACCTGCACCTCACCAGCCAACTGGCCAGCGAGCCGCAGAAACTCCAGCTGGACGCCGAGGACTGGGCCTGGTTGCGGGAGAAGCGACGGCTGGTGTTGGGGATCGCCGGGCCTTCCTCCCTGCCCATGGATATCATCTACAGCAACGGTGACTACGAAGGGGTCAGCGCCGATGTGGTGGCCCTGCTGAAACAGCAGTTGAACATCGAGATCCAGGTACTGGGTTTCGATGACGCCCAAGACGCTCTGAGAGCCCTGCGGGCCGGCAAGGTCGACCTGCTCAGCCGCGCCAGCGACTACCAGCGCCAGACTCCAGCCACCGCCCTGAGCTTGCCCTATGCGCAGAACGCGCCTTCGCTCTATCGACGCCAGGGCGATGAGCGAAACCTGCCCGAGGACCTGCGGGGGATGACCATCGCCGTGGTCCAGGACTACCTGCCCGCGGAGCTGTTTCGCAGCCACTTCCCCGAGGCGCAGATTCTCAGCTACAGCAGCGCCGCCCAGGCCATGGCCGCGGTGGCCTTCCAGGGCGTTGACGGTTACATCGGCGACTCCCTGAGCGCCCACTATCTGATCAACCACAGCTTCTTCAACTACCTGAAATTCAGCCGTTTCATCGACCTGGAATCCGGGGGCTACGGCTTTCTCCTGCGCGCCGACGACCAGCGCCTGATGCACATCCTCAACCGCACCCTGACCTCGCTGGGCGCCTTGCGCATGAGCTTTATCGTCAAGCGCTGGACCGGTGGAGGCATCGTCATGCCCGAAGACCGGGTGGTCCTCGACGATCAGGAGCGGCGCTGGTTGGCTCGGCACCCGGTAGCCCGGCTGATGATCAACGACGACATGGCCCCCTCCGCATTCTTCGATGCCGACGGGCGCTTCAACGGGGTGATCTCCGACCTGTTCGAGATCATCACCCAGCGCACCGGCCTGCGCTTCGAGGTGCAGCGCACCTCCAGCTTCCAGGGCATCCAGAAAGCCTTGCGCAACGGCGAAACCGACCTCGCGGTGCTGACACCGAGCATCGAGCGTGAGGAAGCCTTCCGTTTCACTCACCCCTTTGCCACCAGCTCCTTTGTCCTGGTCACTGCCCAGGGCCGGCAGGACATCGCCAGCCTCGCTGCGCTGTCCGGGAAACGCCTGGCCATCGCCCGGGGACATGTACTGAGCGCCAGCCTGGGCGTCGATTACCCGCAGATTCATCTGCTACGCCCTTCCAACAACCTGGAGGCAATGAGCATGGTGGCCAGCGGGCAGGCAGACGCCGCCGTCATGGCGCTGTCCATGGCGCGCTACTACACCGCGCGCCTGTACGAAAAGAAACTGCGCATCGCCGCCATCCTCGACGGCGATGCCGCCACCGCCAGCTTCGCCATGCGCCGCGGTGACACCCAGCTGCAGTCGATCCTCGACAAGGCGATCCTGAGCATCCCGCCCGATGAATTGAACGCCATCACCATTCGCTGGCGGGCCAATGCCGCGATGAGTGGCCAGAGCTGGCGCGACTACGGGCGGGTAATACTGGAAATTCTCGGCTGCGCTCTACTGGTGATGACGGTGTTCATGATCCGCATCTTCCAGCTGCGCCGGCAGATCCGCCGGCGCCTGCTGGCAGAGAAAGCCCTGAGCGACCAGTTGCAGTTCCAGCGCACCCTGGACGACTCCATGCCCATTCCCATCTACGTGCGCGACCGCAAGGGCCGCCTGCTGTCCTGCAGCCGCAGCTATATGCAGGTGATGAACCTGCGTCAGGACCAGGTACTGGGCAAGACCGCCCTGGAGATGCCCATCGAGCACTTCGAGGTGGCCCTGGCCCTGCACAACAGCTACCTGCAAGCCATGGACAGCGGCATCACCATCGAACGCCAGTATCAGATCGTCATTGCCGGCAACAGCCTGTGCATCGAGCACTGGATCCAGCCATTTCGTGACTCCTCGGGCACTATCAAGGGAGTGATCTGTGGCTGGCAGGACATTTCCGAACACCAGCGCCTGGTCCACGACCTGCAACAGGCCAAGGGCCAGGCCGATGAAGCGAACCAGGCGAAAACCCAGTTCCTGGCCACCATCAGCCATGAAATACGCACCCCCATGAGCGCGGTGATCGGCACACTGGAGCTGGTCCTGAAACGGGCCGATCAAGGGGTGCTCGACCGCTACCACATCGATGTCGCCCACAGCGCGGCGAAGAACCTGCTAGAACTGCTGGGCAATACCCTGGACATCGTGCGTATCGAATCCGGGCGCCTGAGCTTCTTTCCCCGGCGTACCCGTCTCAAGGAACTGCTGGAGCCCGTGGCCCGGGTCTTCGAAGGCCTGGCGCAACAGAAGAGCCTGGAACTGCTGTTGGAAATGGACGCGGGCAGCAATCTCGATGTGCTGATCGACCCCATGCGTTTCAAGCAGGTGCTGACGAACCTGGTGAGCAATGCGATCAAGTTCACCGATCAGGGCCGGGTGAGCATCCGCCTTGAAAGCGCACTCGACGGCGAGCAGATGCTCGACATCAAGTTGCAAGTACAGGACACCGGCCGAGGCATCTCGGTGGAGGACCGCCAGTTGCTCTTCCGGCCTTTTGCCCAAGTGGCCCAACCCTCCCTCGGTGGCCAGGGCGGCAGCGGCCTGGGCCTGGTGGTATCGCGCTCGCTGTGCGAAATGATGGGCGGCGCCCTGGAGATGCTCAGCACCCCAGGCAAGGGAACCACAGTGACGGTCACCCTGCGCCTGAAAGTGCTGGAGCCGGTGCCCGAGGCCCCCGCGCCGACAATCAACAAGCTGCGGTTCGCAGCACAGCGGGCGACCCGGGTTCTGGTGGCTGACGACAACACCCCCAACCGGCAGATGCTGCGGGCCCAGTTGGAGTTCCTCGGCTGCCAGGCGGTGGAAGCCGAAAACGGCGTGCAGGCCTTGCAGCTATGGCAGCAGAAGGCGTTCGACCTGCTGATCACCGACTATCACATGCCACAGATGAATGGCGTTGAACTGGCCCTGGCCATTCGCCGCGAGGAGCATGAGCAGCAACGCCCGCGCACCCTGATTATCGGGCTGACCGCCGATGCCCAGCAGGAGGAAATAGAGCGCTGCATCAATGCCGGCATGCGCGACTGCCTGATCAAGCCGGTGAGCCTCGCGACCCTGGAGGAGCGCTTGTCGACCTTGCTGCCCCAGGACCAGGCCCAGACACTGGCCTACCAGGAATCCCCGCCGCCCGCCGACATCCTCCAGGCCCATGGCGATGCCAGCCAATCCCTCAACAAACTGAGCAGCAACCCGACACTTCAGGAACAGTTCCGCCTTGAACTGCTCAAGAGCAATCGCCGGGACCTCGAGGAGCTGCGGTGGTTGTGCGAAGAGATGAATGTCAACGCCCTGGTGCGCCTGTCGCATCGTATCCGTGGCAGTGCAGCCATCATGCGCAATGCCCGGCTGACGCAACTGTGCAAGGACCTGGAGCAGGCTTGCACGGAACACAATCCGGACACCTTGCCCGGCAGAACCGCGGAGCTGGAAGCCGAGCTGCTGCGGATCGAAAAGGCTTTCGCCCTGCCGCACTGAAGCCCAGGCAAAAAAAGGCCGGCGCAGGTTCTCCTGCGCCGGCCCTGCCGGGGGTCACACCAGGCCGTTGCGCTTGGCCAGTTCCACCATGGCGATCAGGTTTTCCACGCTGAGTTTCCTCTGCAGGCGCACCTTGTACGTACTGACCGTCTTGTGGCTGATCATCAACTGCTGGGCTATATCCTGGTTACCCATGCCACGGGCCAGCAGCTTGAGCACGGTAATCTCGCGATCGGACAGCTGTGCCAGCTTGAGGCTTTCCTGAGACGCAGCCTGGGAGTTGTCCCGCAGCATGTGAATCGTGTTCGCCGGAAAATAGCTGTATCCGGCCAGTACCGCCTTCACCGCCCCGGCCAGTTCATCGAGGCTGTCGTCCTTGCACACGAAACCTGCGGCTCCCGCCTGCAGCGAGCGCATGGCAAAGTTGCGGGCGTCGCCCGAGGTGAGGATCAGCACCTTGGTGGAGATACCGATGGAGGTCAGGTGCGCAATCACCGAAAGACCGTCCATCTTGGGGATGCTCAGGTCAAGCACGATCAGGTCAGGCAGCAACTTGCGGATGATTTCCAGGGCATCCACGCCGTTGTCGATTTCCGCCATGATGGTATGCCCTTCACTTTCGAGCATGACACGCACGGCCATGCGCATCAGTGGATGATCGTCGACTATGACTATGTTGCCCATGATTTGGTTGTTCCTGATTTCTTGACTCGGTGGATGATGCCGTAGGCGACTTGAGAATAATAGTGAATGCATAGCTTGAAAAAGATTATGCAAAACAGGCTAGTCACTAGTGACGGTAACTGAAACTGCCGCATTGCCTGCTCCTGGGATTACCTTGTCTTCGGTGCGGATATAACGAACGTCAAGCACTTTACTGATGTCTGTGGTGCCGGCCGGCGTATAGCCAATAACATTACTGGACGAGACGCCTAGATTAAGGAGCTTCCCGGCATTCATCAGTTGCAAGGTGACTCCCGAAGGTTGGGTGGCGTGAGTAGTAAATGTCAGGTTCGACGAGTTATTCCAGGGGGTGGCCATATCAATCATATTGACGCTGATTCTATTGCTGCTCATGCTGCTCTCGCAGCCTATATCCAGGCGGACTGTTCCCGCGTCCACCGTTGAGCCTCGAACTGGCAGTGCCGACAAACTGATTTTTTTCAGTTTCACTGGAGCATTATTATAAAGCTGGCAAGTTCTCGCCATGACCAGAAATGAAAAGTCCAGCGCCTTGGTTCCCCAATAACCGAAATTAACCGAAGGATCACCATTGTTGTAACTGAGCAGCCCGGCAAACAGATCTTGCCCGGTGATGCTGTACAAGCCCGGAAACAGCTTCTGCGACGGGGAATAATACCGCACATAAATGATCATCCCGAAGCCGGCAGTTCCTGTGCTGCTAACAGATACGGGCGTGCGGTTCAGGTCGCCCAAAGGGCGAGCTATATTATCCGGACCAGCAGCCTTGGCGATGAACATCACATCAGCGGAACTAGTCTTGTAAAGCTTGTAGTTGGCGCCCTCGAAATAGAGGGTCTTCCCCGAGTCGCCCGCGGTTGCATAGATGTTGTTAAAGTACTTCCCATATGCCACCAGACCGCTACAGGACACCAAGACCGTTGCTGATGCCCAATAACTGGAGAGCATTCCTGTCGCTCCTTGCGAGACTTCCGGTATCGCCGGTTGGAGCGTCTGGCCGAGCACCTGAGAACATCCGGCAATGGCGTACGGGACACCCCCCAGAACCATGCACAGCCATATTCTTGCAAAAAAAACACAAACCAGCTTCATCCACTTACCTCGAAGCCATCATTGGCTACTTGAACTAATTACTTCAGTGCTCGCCATCAAGGCCTTCGGAGTACTGCAGGAAAACTCAAACTTTTCGTAAATCATCTCTTTGTTCGCCGCGGGCAACTCATAATTCACCTTGCAGTGCTTTGTACCCCAGCGAACATCCAGCTCACCTTTATCCCCGATACCAAACAGCAACAGCCTGGACAAGTTGTCGACGACACCCAGCAAGTTTCCCTGGGAGTCATAGGCCTGAGCGCCAAATGGGATTTGCTGGCCATCTACTGTGCGCAGGTCGAACTGCAGGCGGCGCCCGGACGTGGACTCGAAGCGACTCTTGACTACCGCACCCCGGGTGGGCACCACCATGCGCGAACTTTCTTGTATTTCTACATCACTGCCCAGGGTGTCGCTGTCGAGGCTGATCCAGTTGTAGCGATAGGGTTGTACATAGGGAACGATGGCATAACCCTTGTCATCGGTACGTGTGACAGCGCTGCTATCGACCCCTACCCCCTTGACCCCGGACACCTCGACCAGGGCAAAGGTTTCCCCCACCGAGGGGCCCAAGGTGATGCCATTTGCGTGGGCCACCAGCGAACCCGCAGCGCCGAGGCTCATGTGCTTGCTGGCGGAGCCTTGGCCGTAATTGCCGCTGACCTTCGCTGCGGGCCCATCCCAGCTCAGGTCGAGGTTGGCGGAACGTCCACCCTGCCGGCTCTGGCTGCCCTGGACCGAGTAGTTCCAGGCATTTCGCTGATCCAAATTGCCCGAGACTCCAGTCTGGACCGACGAATCCCCCTGGGACGACGACGTCACACTGCTATAGGCCCGCTGGTGCCGGCCCGAGCCACCGAATGGCACGCTCAGCGATGCGCTGAGCTGGTTATCGGCGCCCTGCTCCATGCCCTGGCCTTCTGTACGCGACAGGGCCAGGTTGTAGCTGACGTCCAGATAGTTACCGTTGTAGCCGAACTGCCAGCGCCGGGTACTGCCCTGACGATTCCAGTAGCTGGTTTCCCCCATACTGGCGAACAGCGAACCCGATTGCCCCAGGGGTTGGTTGACGTTCAGGTCAAAGCGGCTTTTCTGCCGTCCGTAATGGCTCCCACCGACGTCGCCGGACTCCTCCACATGCTGGCTGAAGGTCCGGTAGTTCTCGGTGGAGTAGCGATAGCCAATCATGGTGAAGCTGGTATCGGTGGTGCCCAGGGTCTTGGAGTACAGAGCGCGGGCACTCTGCCCCCGGCTCACCTGGCCCCGCAGGCTCTCGGAACTGGATTGGGTCACGTCGAACGACACCCCGCCCCAGGGCGAGTTGATGCCCAGCCCCAGGTTCAGGGCCTTGTACCCCGTGGCCGCCAGCAGGCCGCCGTAACCGGTGAAGTTGTCGCTCATGCCATATACCAGGGTGCCTTGGCCGAATCCTGGCGCAGCCTGGTCATGGTTCTTGTATTGGCCAGCGGCAACACTGTAGCGAGCACTGCCGTTGCGGATCATGACCGGCAGATAGGAATAGGCCTGTGAATACTGCCGTTCGCGACCGTCAGCCTCGATGATCTTCACCACCAGGTCACCGTTGGAGCCACTGGGATAGATGTCCTGGATCTCGAAGGCGCCCGGCGAGACGCTGGTGGAGTAGATGACGTAGTTGTTCTGGATCACCTCCACCGTGGCGTTGGTCTCGGCAATGCCACGCACCACCGGTGCGTAACCGATTTCCTCATCCGACAACATGCTCAGCTCGGAACTGAGCTGCACCCCGCGAAAACGCACGCTGTCGAAGACCTCGCCCTGGGTGTACAACTCTCCCGCTGCAAACCGGCCGTTCAGAGAGGCAACATCCCGCTCGATGTAGCTGCGGTTGCTGCTGAAGGTGTCGCGCACACCGGTGTAACCCGACACTGAAGACTCGTTGCGTAACCGCCAGGCACCCAGGTTGAAACCGTTGCGCAACCCCAGGAAGCGGTAGTCGTTGTGGTAGCCCTGGCTGATATTGCGGTTGAAGTTCAACTGATAGTCGGTGAAGAGCGCGGTAACACCATCGTCCCACAGGGAGCGATCCACCGAATGACCGGCACCGCGCTGGATGTAGGCCTGGGGCACGCTGATCTTCAGGGCCAGAGCGCTGACATCAAACTCGACGCTGGCACCACTGACCAGCCTGGCAACGTCGATGATCGATTCATCGCTGCTGTCGGTAGCGATGAGCCGCTCTTGAGCAAGCCGCGAAGTATTGATGCCCATTGCTTTTAGAGTGCCCAGACTGATCTGCGGGCGTACTTCAGGCGAGTTGCCTGTTGCAATGAAGGTGACACTCTGCCGAACTACCATCGCTTGATTGAGATAGATATCGAGATTGTAGTTTCCGGGGGAAATACCACTACCCGATTCGAAGTACTTCAACTCTACCGGGGCTCCACCCTTGTTCAGGAAAACCTCATTGAACTCTACTGACAACGCGGCCACAGGCGTGGCCATGCTCATGAAAAATAAAAAGGAACAACCTGTATTCTTCAGATTGAGCTTTTTCCTGAAAACGTGCACAGGCGCAATCCCTTATACCAGTGATTGAACATCAGCCTGCTCTCTACAAAGCAAGTATCGAATAAACCAGCGAGGCAGCCACTTTCAATAAGTGACAGTCGCTGTACCCTTGATTGGAGTGCCGTAGTCGTTAATGCTATGAAACTCAACGAGCGCCCGCTGGCTTGGCTGAGCCGTAGGCTCTCCCGTCACAGCAAACTTGCTGACACTTCCGGGCGTCACCATATCCAACTCAACGGGGTATTTCTTTTCGCCCACACTTAACACTCCCGAACTAAAGGAGATGTGATAAGGCGAACCATTAGAAACTTGCAAATAGCTCTTCCCATTCTCGCGAAGCATTTTCCACTTCAAGTTACCGACTGCCTCCTGGGAGTTTTCCGTCAGGTTTTTCGGGCGATAGAACACCTTGATGCGCTGACGCACGGCAATTTGCAGGGTATTTTGTTCCGCTGACTTTTGCGGGATTTCCTGCACGTTCAACCAGAAGATCGACTCTTTATCAGTTGGTAAACCCTTGCCGTAATAAAAGATCCTCAACATCTGTTGGTTATTCCCGGCAAGGCGACTCAAGGAAGGGGTCAGAGCAAAGGGAATATTCTGTTCATTATGCAGTTCATTGGATTCCAGCCAGGATTGAATCATGATGTCCTGCGAACCAGTGTTCCTGATCAGGATTGAAACTTCCTTGCTTTTTTCCGGGTATATCACTCGAGTTCCATCGAGGGTAATTCCGGCACAGGCAAGGCTACTGCCGAGCAAGGCGAAGCCCAGCAGCAAGTATCTGGAAATTGCGTTCATTGAATAGGCACCACTCGTGAGCAAGAGAGGCATGTTCAGCCTCTCTTTTTTACTATTACCTGTAAGTCAAGCTAAACGGCAGGGTGCCATTAGCCTGGCCTGCGACAAAATCTTCAGTATTGGCAACATAACCGGCACGCAAGCTGATGCTACTCTTATAAGTGCCAGTACTTGGAGGTGACTGAGTCAATGTTCCACTGATGATTTCGTTCGCGGACATATTTACTATTTGATTATTTTCATTATAGATCGCGATACCTACACCTTTGCCCGCCCCCTGAGTTTTCAAGAGTCTGGGGTCCTTGAGATCAATGCCAGAACCGGCAGCAGGGTCAAACTTCATATCAACTGTGCTAAGACCCGATCCGGTTGAGCCGCAGTCCAGATTTAGATTGATTCGGACAGTTGAGGCGATAGTACCCTCTGCGGGGGTTTTTATTGAATCAATACTGACTTTCCCCAAAGGCACGGTAATAGTTTGAGCACTACCTCCGACTGTGCCTCCGCCGGCTGTAATGCTGCACGATACGCTGCTGATTTCACCCGTGAAGTTGATTGTCCCGTCAGCCGCCATTGCGGAACTGGCAACAAGGCCAGAGGCAGTAATTGCCAGAATAGCTCTCATGGGATTGAACACTGTCATTTCCTTGGTCTGTGTAAGTTGATGGCTTTAATTGTTCCTTAAAGGAAGCGAGCAAATTCTTACCCAGGACAGAAAGTGCAACAATCGTAGGAATCGCCCTACATCTAAAGATAAATCATCTAAATATGTAGGACTAATCCTACAAACCTATAGCTTGTTTAATTGATTACAAAAGAAAAACCGCCTGCTCCCGGAGGGAACAGGCGGTTTAATGACACTCGCGATTCAGCGCGGTGCAAACCAGGGCGCCGGCACCTCAGCCTGGACCGTGATGGTCTTGATCTGGGTGTAGGCATTCAGGGTTTCGCGGCTGAACTCGCGGCCAATACCGCTGTTCTTGTAGCCACCGAACGCCGTGCCGTCGCTGATGTTGGAGTAGCGATTGATCCACACTGAACCGGCCTCCAGGCGATTGGCGGTATCCATGGCGTGCTTCAGGTTGCTGGTGTAGATACCGGCGGCCAGACCGTATTCGGAGTCATTGGCCTGGGCGATCATCTGCTCGTAATCGCTCCAGCGGATCAGTGACAGTACGGGGCCGAAGATCTCTTCCCGGCAGATGCGCATGTCATTGCGGACCTCGAAAACCGTGGGCTGGATAAAGTAGCCCGCTGGGCAATCCGGCACCTCGACCCGGGCTCCGCCCACCAGCAGCTCAGCCCCCTCCTGCACTCCGAGGGCAATGTACTCCAGGACTTTTTCACCCTGCCTGGCCGATACCAGGCAACTGACCCGCGCATTTTCATCCAGCGGCGAACCCACGCTGACGCGCTGGAATGACTCGATCAGCTTTTGCTTGAACGTCTCGAAGATAGCGTCATGGACGAACAGCCGAGTGCCAGCCAGGCATGACTGCCCGTTATTGTGGATCGCTGCGAAGGTGGCGTTGTCTACCACGGCATCCAGGTCATCGATATCCGGGAACACGATGTTGGCGCTCTTGCCACCCAGTTCCAGGGTCGCCGGCACCAGCCGGTCGGCCGCTACTCGCGCAACGATGCGCCCCACTTCGGTGCTGCCGGTAAAGGACAGCTTGCGCACCTTGGGGTGCTGGCTCAGGGCTGCACCTACGACTTCCCCCAGGCCGGTGACGATATTGACCACCCCAGCCGGGAAAATCCGCGTGATGTGCTTGCCCAGTTCCAGGGTCGACAGCGAAGCATTTTCATCCGGCTTGAGCACCACGGTGTTGCCAGCCGCCAGGGCTGGCGCCAGCTTGAACGATGCCATGATCGCCGGCGCATTCCAGGGGATGATCTGCCCGCACACCCCCAGGGGCTCGCGCTTGCCCAGGGCGTAGCCACCGGGGATCTCTCGGCCATGGTCTTCATGGGCCATGATCACCGAGGCAAAGTAGCGGTAGTGACGTACCGCAGTCAGGTAATCCTTGCGTACCTCGCTGATGCAACGCCCCACGTCATGGGCATCGATCCACGCCAAGCGTTCACTGTCCGCCTCCACCGCGTCGGCCAGGGCATTGAGCAATCGACCCCGTTCCTGCTGACCCAAAGCATTCCATCCGGCAAAGGCCGCCTGCGCCGCATTCACCGCTCGATCGACATCTTGAGCGTCACAGTAATGAATAGTCGCCAGGCACTTTCCGGTGGCCGGATCCAGGGCGGGCAATGGCTGTTTGTCACGACTCTCAAATACACCGTTAATCAACGGACCATAGACTTCGTCTAATTGGATATTCATGTTTATTCCTTTTCAAGTTACAACTTTCATAACGATTTCGGGCAAGTCGATGCGCGACTTTATATATCCATCAGGATAATCACGGTGTTAACATTCATCTCCCATTTTCAAAATCCCCAAAGGGCAACCAATGGATCCGCTTTCAGGCGTTCTTTCTTTATTGCGAATTCGCAACTATCACTCCGCAACATTAAGAATGGCGGGTGATTGGGCGTTCAGTTTTCCCGAGAATGCCGGAATCAAGTTCACTACCGTAGTTCAAGGTGGCTGCTGGCTATTAGTTGCAGGCGAACAACAACCGCAACGCTTGCAACAAGGTGACTGTTTCCTCATGACCCGGGGCGTGCCCTTTGCCCTTTACAGCGATATGAACCAGGTCCCGATGGATTCCGCCTCCTACTTCCAACGGATCGCTGAAGACGAAATCACCCTTGACTACTGCGGCGCCGATACCCAATTGGTGGGTGGACGCTTCGAGTTCACCGGGGTCCCGGCCCAAGTCCTGCTCAGCACCCTACCGTCCCTGGTGCACCTGACCGGTGTCTCGGCCCAGGCCTCGATTCTGCGCTGGGCCCTGGAGCGCTTTACTTCGGAACTGCACCAGCACAAGCCGGGACGTTCATTGATGACCGAACACCTGGCCCACATCATGCTGGTGGAGGTGCTGCGTGCTCACCTGGGAACCCTGGGCAGCGATGGCACCGGCTGGTTCGCCGGCCTGGCCGACCGACACCTGAGTGCCGCCATCAGTGCACTGCATGGTGAGCCAGCGCGGCGCTGGAGCGTGGAAGAACTGGCACGCCTGGCCAACATGTCGCGCTCGGCCTTTGCCCAGCGGTTCAAGACCGTAGTCGGGGTTGCTCCCATGGAATACCTGACCCGCTGGCGAATGCTGCTGGCCAGCGACCGCTTGCGCAATTCCGACGACAGTATCTCCAGCATCGCCTTCTCCCTGGGTTATGAGTCCGAAAGCGCCTTCAGTACCGCCTTTAAGCGCGTGATGAGCGAAGCCCCGCGCCATTATCAGCGCGGCCAGCAGAGCCTGTAGCGCTCAGCGCAAACCACCGCCGATGACCAGGGTTTCGCCAGTGATCCAACTGGCATCGTCCGAGGCCAGGAAGGCCACCGCCGGCGAAATGTCCCGAGGTACGCCAATGCGCCCCAGGGGCGTGAGTGTCTCGATCTTGGTGCGGAACTCATCTGCGAAGAAGCCGCTGGAGAGCACCCCCTCAGTCATCACAAGTCCCGGGTTGACCGAATTGACCCGGATGTTCCTGGGGCCCAGCTCATTGGCCAGGGTGCGAGTTATCGCATCCACTGCGCCCTTGGAAGCGGTGTAGATCGCCGAATTGGCAGGGGTGAAGGAGGTGACGCTGGAACTGACATTGATGATGCTCGCCCCTTGTGGGTTGAAGCAGTCCAACGCCGCCTGGCAACACAGAATCAGACCCAATACGTTCAGGTCGAAATGCCGGTGGAACTCATCTTCAGTGACCTGCGCCAGTGAGCCGGTGGAATAGACCCCGGCGTTATTGACCAGGATATCGAGGCGGCCGTACAGATGCTCTATGGTCTTGAACAGGGTCTTGACCTCAAGGCTCCTGGCCACATCGGCCTGGATCGCATAGGCCCTACCGCCCTGCTCCAAGATCTGCGCCACCACAGCGTCGGCGTCGGCCTTGCTGCGAGCGTAGTTGACGATCACCGTGGCGCCGTTGCGAGCCAACTGCTTGGCGATGTCCGCGCCAATACCCTTGGAAGCCCCTGTCACCAGGGCAACTTTCTTTTCCAATTTTTTCATGCTTGAACTTTCCCTTCGGGGTTCAATGACCCAATTGCCCGGGGGCACTGGACGAGAGGTTCAGCTTAAGCATGGGGTACGAGGCTGTTAATGGCTGAGAAGCCAGGAAACTTGCGTCAGCGTCCAGAGCGTTCATCGGCGATCTGGACAGTGCTCCGGGCCAATTAAGGGGGCAGTTGGGTCGCGTCGTCCTGGGCACGCTCGTCTGCCGGCTCGCGGGAAGCAATATGCAGGTCCAGCTTGCGCTGCACCTTGAACAGCTCGGCGTCGGTGCGGATCCCCAGCTTTCTGAACGCGGCCTGCTTCTGCCCGCTGATGGTCTTGATGCTGCGGGAAAACTTGCTGGCGATCTGCGAGATCCGCAGGCCATCCAGAAAGCAGCGCAAGACTTCGTTCTCCTTGGGGGACAGGGTCTCAAGGCTGGTCAATGGCGGGCTGCCCGGCTCGGCGGCGGGGCCGATTGGCGGGTGCTGCACGGCGAAAGCCAGCAACGGCGACAGATAGAGCCGCTTGCTGGCTACCGTGCGGATGGCCGGAATCAGGTCGTCCAGGGATTGTGATTTGCCGAGAAAGCCATTGGCTCCGATATCGATGATCTGCTTGACGAAAAACGGCGTCTCGGTGGCCGAGGACACCAGGATCAGCAAATGCGGGTATTTGTTGCGCAACAGGCGGATCAGGCGCAGGCCATCCAGGTCGCATTCCTGCAGCTGGTAATCGAGCACCAGCAGGTCCAGTTCGGTATCACGCAGAGCCGAGATCAGCTCGCCGCTGCTGGCATACAAACCCACCAGCTGGAAATCCGCCACGCTCTGCAGCTGTAGCTGCATTGCCATGCGAATCAATGCGTGATCGTCCAGCACTGCGATGCGCAAGGGCTTGTTAACGACAAGTGACATAGCGCCTCCAGAACGTTCGATGGTGGTCTTCAGAACTGGATATTCCATCCTCTCAAGCCTCTAGTCCGAGTGGTCCTGGCCCACCGACCGTCACGGCCTTGCGACAGTCTTTCAGGTCACCAGTGCCGGGTACTCTAGAGCGCCGGCCGCCTCGCCATAACAAGAAACGTCTTGAAGTTTTCCAAAGAAAATCTTGAATCGAGGGCGACGCGGCCTGTTCGGCTAGGCGTCGTAGAGTGGCTTTTCCATGCTTGCCCGGCCATCGCTGAGCATGGCATAGCGCTCGCCGCGGGCCAGGCTTCGCAGCGCATCAGCGTAGTCCGGCAAAGACTGCGTCTTGGACATCACCCCATGTGCGCCCACGGCCTGCAGCTGCGAGGCAATTACAGGATCGGGACGGTTCAGCAGCACGAGTATTTTCAGACCGGGGTAGCGGGTGATCAAGTTTCGTACCAGATGAACCGGGTCGCTATCCATCAGGTGGCCGATCATCAGCACGTCCAGCTGGTTTTGTTCCAGGGCCTCCAACATGTCGGCGAAATTGAAGAACTCGCTCAGGCACAGAACCGACTGCCTGGACAGATGCTTGTACAGACCGTGGCGGACAATATTATGTTGCTCCAGTACCCCTACCCTTAACTTCAACATCGCTTGGTTCGACCTCTGAAAAATAGTGGGCCGTCACACCGCTGGCACAGTGCACTAGAATGCTGCCCGCCACTCAGGCTCGCCCTGTGCCTGGCTGAATGACAGGGCAAGATAAGCTCTGCGTTGTGGGTGGGATGTAGGAATAGTCTTGAATTGCATTCATCTAGTCGAGATCGCTGCCAAGAGCCCGTCAACCCGAAGGAATGGATTCGAAAACAGGAATTTTCTTGGCAGTACTCAGGTTGCTTCCTGCTAGCCTGCCAGTGACATTCTGATGACCCTGAGGGGCTTATTCGGCATCATTTTCTTATTTGAGCTTTCCGCAAATCCGCCCTAGGTCAGAGAAAAATCTCAACCAGCCTCAGATTTCATCAAGGCGCTGACCGTTGTTGGCTCACTTATTACCTAGATATTTTGATTCTGGATAACCTGGCATGAGTAAAAGTGTACTGATCGTCGATGATCACCCGGTAGTCTGTGAGGCGATTCGCAAAACCCTGGAGACTCAGGGCTACTCCATTGTTGGCGAAACTGCCGACGGTATCAGCGCCCTGAACATGATCCTGTCGCTGAAGCCGGACATCGTGATCCTGGATGTCAGCCTGGAAAAAATGGACGGTCTCACCGTGCTCAAGCGCATCGCCCAAGCGAACCTGGATGTGCGGGTGCTGGTGTTCACCGCCCAGTCCGTCGACACCTATGCCATGCGCTGCCTGCAGGCCGGAGCCAGTGGTTTCGTGAGCAAGAACGAACCCCTGACCAGACTGCTCAAGGCGGTGGACACCATCGTCGAGGGCTATGTGTTCTTCCCAAAGAAGTCGATGCCGTTCAGCGATGGCGGCCGCGGCAAACACAGCAGCGACGTCCTGGCGGCGCTGACCAATCGTGAACTGGAAGTCCTCAAGCTGCTCGCTGAAGGTCTGACCAATCTTGAGATCGCCGAGAAACTGCACCTGAGCAACAAGACCGTCAGCGGCCACAAGATCAATATCTTGAGCAAGCTTGGGGTCACTTCGGTGGTGGATCTGGTGAACATCGCCAGGCAGAACGAACTGGTCTGAGTAACCTGATGTGAGGTTACTGCCGCGCCCGCTGTTTTTCGTACTGATATTGTGGTTGGCCCTGCCGGTATTCGCGCAGGACAGGGTGAAGATCCGTGCCCGCCAGCCGCTGGACTTCCTCGATATTCGCCCCAGCATCGATGAACAGACCTGGCTGCGTAACAAAGAGGCCCTGTTGGTCGGCATCGTCAGTGGCGACCTGCCCCCCTACCGGGAAATCAACCAGCGCCATGAACTCGAAGGCATAGGGGCCGACTACCTGGGGGCCTTGCAGCGCGAGCTGGCGATCCCCGTGGAAGTCCGCACCTACCCCAATACGGATGCCGCCTATCACGCCTTGCGCAGTGGTGAGGTCGACCTGGTAGACAGCGCTACCCAGGTGGAAGCCGAGGATTACCAGGTCCGGCTGAGCCCGAGCTACGCGGTCACCGAACTGGCCCTGTATGCCGAGAGCGGTGACCTGCGGGACTACCGCGCGAACATCTCCAGGACACGGATCGCCGCCACCCGCGGCATGGCCCTGGAGCTCTATCTGCGCACCGGCGGACGGGGCCTGATCCAGCTGTACGATTCCCCCCGCGCCGCCATGGGCTCGGTACTCGATGGCGACGCAGACATCTACCTGGGGGACTCGCTGTCTACCGGCTATCTATCCAGCCAATTGTTCAGCGACCAGTTGGTGATCAGCCACAGTGCACGGTTGCCGGAAATCCGGGTCGGGTTTGCCGTGGCCCGTGACAATACCCACCTGCAACAGTTGCTCGAGCGAGCCCTGGGCGGCATCAAGCGCTGCCAGGTGATATCGGCGCTGCAGATGTGGGGCGGTACGGGTAACTGCGACTCCAACAGTTTTCGCGAACGCCTGGACGCCGATCAGCGTCTCTGGCTGGAGCATGCACCGCCGGTGCGGCTGGTGATCAGCGACGACCTGGCGCCCTATGCGTTTTTCAACAGCCGCGGGCTGTTCAACGGCATCGCTTCGGACCTTCTGGACCTCATCCGACGCAAGAGCGGGCTGCGCTTCGAGGTCTCCCGGGTCGGCTCGCTCAAGCAGGTCGACACCCGCCTGCGCGAAGGCCGTGCAGACCTCAGCATACTGGCCCGCGCCAACCCCAGGCGTGCGTCCTACCTGTACACCCGGCCCATCGTCACTACGCCCTATGTGATTGTGCGCAAGACCGACGCACCGCCCCTGGCACCGCTGAACCGCGACTCCATCGGCTCCGTGGCGCTCGCCTCCGGCTACCTGCAGAGCGAGGACCTGCGCGAGCGCTATCCACGGCTATGGGTCCAGCAGACATCCACCGTTGCCGAGGCCCTCAACCGGGTGCGCCAAGGCAAGGCGGACTTCACCCTGGCACCAGCCAACCTGGCCAACTACTACCTGTCCTTCAGGCTCCAGAACAGCCTGAAGATTCACGGCATGATGCAAGGCCAGGAAGCCCGGATCGCCTTCGCCGCACCGCAAAGCCAGCAGCAACTGATCGCCATCATCGACCAGGCCATGGCCGAGATCAGCCCTCAGGAATACCTGCAGATCCTGGGTCGCTGGCGCGCCAGCGGCAGCACCGACGACAGCTACTGGAAAGGTGTTACGGCCTTCACCTGGAAAATCCTGGGCAGCCTGGGCCTGATGCTGATGCTGGCGGCCTGGTGGATTCTGAGCCAGCGACGACGGATCATTCGCAAGCGCCTGGACCTGCTGCAGCGCCAGTTGATCCTCGACCAGTTGCGCGATGCCAAAGAAGCCGCCGAGCATGCCAGCCGCAGCAAGACCGTGTTCCTGACCACCATGAGCCATGAGATCCGTACCCCCCTGAGCGCCATCGTCGGCATGCTGGAGCTGGTGCTGACCCGTGACAACGACCGCGAACTCAATACCCGTTCCGTGCATATCGCCTACGAGTCGGCGCAGAACCTGCTGGCGCTGATCGGCCATATCCTGGATATCTCGCGGATCGAATCCGGGCGCCTGACCCTGCGCCCGGAAGCCGCCAGCCTCAAGGACCTGATCGAATCGGTGGCCAATGTCTTCGATGGCCTGGCCCGCCAGAAGCACCTGGACATCCACCTGCAGTTCGATGCCTGGGCCACCGCGCAAGTGTGGATCGATGGCCTGAAGTTCAAGCAGATCATCTCCAACCTGCTGAGTAACGCGATCAAGTTCACCGAACAGGGCGAGATCCATATCCGTTGCGTGGGCCAGGTGAAAGATCAACACTTTCTCGACTTCCATGTCGAAGTGATCGACACCGGCCCGGGCATTCCGGCTTCGCAGATCCAGAAGATCTTCACCCCGTTCTTCGAGGTCGACAGCGTGGTCAGCAACCCTAACGCCGGGTCGGGGCTGGGCCTGTCCATCAGTCATTCGCTGACCCAGTTGATGAACGGCAGCCTGCAGGTCCAGAGCGAACTTGGCGTAGGTACCCGCATGACCTTCAAGGCCTGTTTTCAGCGCGTTGCCGACGAGCGCAGCAGCGCCACCGACAGCGCGGAACAAGCGGTGCTCAACAGCACCGACCAGCCCCTGTGCGTGTTGATCGTCGAAGACCACCTGCCCAGCCAGTACCTGCTCAACCAGCAGATCAACTACCTGGGACACGAGGCCCTGATCGCCTACAACGGCCTGGAAGGCCTGGCCATGTGGCAAGAGCATGACGTGGATATCATCATCACCGACTGCAACATGCCGCAGATGAGCGGCCATGAGATGAGCCAGGCGATCCGGCGCATGGAGGGCCAGATGGGGGTGCGCCCCTGCACCATCATCGGCCTGACCGCCAGCGCCCAGCTTGAGGAACTGGAACGCTGCCTGGCTTCGGGCATGGACAGTGCCCTGGCCAAGCCGATCAGCCTTGCCGGGCTGAACCGCCTGATCCCCAAGCTGAGCCTGACGTCCCCCCCGGCGCAGAACGCGGTGCCGTCGTTGAACGGCGACATCCACGCCGCTCTGGCCGAGCACGTGATCAACAGCAACAACCAGGAACTGCAGGCCTTGAGCAAGGCCCTGGCCAGTGGCAATCGCCAGGCCCTGAAAGCCATCGCCCACAAGCTCAAGGGCACGGCCTACCTGCTCAATGCCCAAGGTTTGCTGGAGCTGTGCGTCAGCCTGGAAGAGCTGGTGGCCGAAGCGCCCCAGGAGCAGCAATTGTCCACCGCGGTGGCCCGGCTGGATCAGGCCCTGCGCGACCTCAACCAGTCATTGCAAGTGTACTGAGGGCTTGCCCGCAAGGCCCGGGCGCTCGCCCTAGCGACGCACCACGGCACTGCGTTTCAAGGTCTGGCTTGGCAGCTCCTTGAACAGCGCCCGGTAACTGCTGGAAAACCGCCCCAGGTGCCAGAACGACCAGTGCATTGCCACCTCGGCCACCGTGGTCTCAGTCGGCCCTCGGCTGAGCAGTTCGCGGTGCGCGCTGTTGAGCCGGCGCAGGCGCAGCCATTGGCTGGGGGCCATCCCGGTAAAGGCCTTGAACGCACTCTGCAACTGGCGCAGGGACACTCCGGCTACCTGGGACAGCTCCAGCAGGTTGAGGGTTTCCTCGGGCACGTCGGCGGCCCACTGCGCTACCCGTTGCATGATCCCCCGCTCCTCGCTGCGCCGTTGCAGGCCGCCGCGGTCCAGGCGCACGCAGGCGTTGTCGAGGATGTACAGGCAGTCCTCCAGGAGTTGCTGGGTCAGGGCTTCGCGGCTGGGCGGGTCGAGGGTCTGGGACAGGCGGGTCAGGGTCGAACTCAGCCAGCGGCAGAACAAGGCGTTCTGCTGGCTGTTGAGGGGCGCCATGAACAGCCCGTCGAGGCGCTCCACACCCAGGCCGTGGCCGCGGACGAACTCGGGGCCGAACACCACCGCCACTTCCTGGTAGTTCTCCGGGGTGATCCAGATGTTGCGGCTCTCGCCATTGAGCACGTACAGCGCGTTGTCGCTGCGATCGAAACAGAACGCCAGGGCGCCTTGAGGGGCGCTGAAATTCTGCTCGACCCGGGTGTTCATGCACTCCTCGTAGATCTCCACGCCCTGCAGGTCGAGGTAACGCACCAGACCGTTGAAATGCCCGGGGGACATCTGCTGGTAGTGCTGGACCCAACCCGGGGTGGCACGGATCTGATCGGCGACATCGAAGGTGTTGAAGGCTTGAACCTGAAGCGGATTGGACGCTGTCATCGGGGGACCTTGCGCACTCTTTTGGTGCGCTTTGGTGCTGCTTAAAGTGGATAGATGGAACAACAAGGCTCGCCCAAGATAGTCGCCAATGCGCCGCAGGGGAAGCCTTGCCGGGATACTCCCGCTCACCTCGGTGCAGACAAAACCAATCATCGAGGTCTTTATGAACGCCCCTTTCGATCAGCTTTCCTCCTGGCTGAAAGATCACAAGATTACCGAAGTAGAGTGCGTGGTCAGCGACCTGACCGGCATTGCCCGCGGCAAGATCGCGCCCACCAACAAGTTCCTGCATGAGCGAGGCATGCGCCTGCCGGAAAGTGTCCTGCTGCAAACGGTAACCGGGGATTTTGTCGACGACGACCTGTACTACGAACTGCTGGACCCGGCCGATATCGACATGGTCTGCCGCCCCGACTCGTCATCGATCTACCTGGTGCCCTGGGCCATCGAACCCACCGCCATCGTCATCCACGACACCTTCGACAAATTCGGCAACCCCATCGAACTGTCGCCGCGCAACGTGTTGAAGAAAGTGCTGCAGCTGTACACCGACAAGGGCTGGAAGCCGATCGTCGCCCCGGAAATGGAGTTCTACCTGACCCAGCGCTGCGAAGACCCGGACCTGCCGCTCAAGGCTCCCCTGGGCCGCTCCGGCCGAGCGGAAAGCGGTCGCCAGTCGTTCTCCATCGATGCCGCCAACGAATTCGACCCGCTGTTCGAAGATGTCTACGACTGGTGCGAAGCCCAGGGCCTGGACCTGGACACGCTGATCCACGAAGACGGCCCGGCGCAGATGGAAATCAACTTCCGCCACGGCGACGCCCTGGACCTGGCGGACCAGATCACCGTGTTCAAGCGCACCCTGCGCGAGGCGGCGCTCAAGCACAACGTCACCGCCACCTTCATGGCCAAGCCGGTGGCCGACGAGCCCGGCAGCGCCATGCACCTGCACCAGAGCGTGGTGGACATCGACACCGGCAAGCCGATCTTCGTCGATGCCAACGGTGAGAAAAGCAAGCTGTTCCTGCACCACATCGGCGGCCTGCAGAAGTACATCCCCAAATTGCTGCCGATGTTCGCCCCCAACGTCAACTCGTTCCGCCGCTTCCTGCCGGACACCTCGGCCCCGGTGAACGTCGAATGGGGTGAGGAAAACCGCACCGTGGGCCTGCGGGTTCCGACCGCAAGCCCCGACGCCATGCGCGTGGAAAACCGCCTGCCCGGCGCCGACGCCAACCCCTACCTGGCCATTGCCGCCAGCCTGCTGTGCGGCTACCTGGGCATGGTCGAGGGCATCGAGCCCAGCGCCGCGGTGGAAGGCCGGGCCTACGAGCGGCGCAACCTGCGCCTGCCGATCACCATCGAGGACGCCCTGGCACACATGGAGGACTGCCCGACCATCGAGCAGTACCTGGGGCGCAAGTTCGTGCGCGGCTACGTGGCGGTCAAGCGTGCCGAACACGAGAACTTCAAGCGCGTGATCAGCTCCTGGGAACGCGAGTTCCTGCTGCTCAGCGTCTGACAACCCGCATTCTGCAATCAACAAAAACAACCCGAAGAGGTGTCGATATGCGTCTTTTGAAAGCAGTGGTCCCGGCAGCATTGGCGGTCTTGTGCAGCACCGCCGTCCAGGCACAACCCAGTGTCAGCGTGTACAACTGGACCGACTACATCGGCCAGACCACCCTCGCCGACTTCCAGGGCAAGACCGGGGTCAAGGTGATCTACGACGTCTTCGACTCCAACGAAACCCTGGAGGGCAAACTGCTGGCCGGGCGCACCGGCTACGATGTGGTAGTGCCCTCCAACCACTTCCTGGCGCGCCAGGTGAAGGCCGGCGCGTTCCTCAAGCTCGACCGCTCGCAGTTGCCCAACTGGAAGAACCTGGACCCCAAGCTGCTGGCCCTGCTGGAGCAGAACGACCCCGGCAACCAGTACTCGGTGCCCTACCTCTGGGGCACCAACGGCATCGGCTACAACGTCGACAAGGTCAAGCAGGTACTGGGCATCGACCACATCGACTCGTGGGCGGTGCTGCTGGAGCCTGAGAACCTCAAGAAGCTGCAGCAGTGCGGGGTGTCGATGATGGACTCGCCGGATGAAGTGTTCCCGGCGGTGCTCAACTACCTGGGCCTGGACCCGCGCAGCGAGAACCCCGAGGACTACAAGAAGGCCGAGGCCAAGCTGCTGACCCTGCGCCCCTACATCACCTACTTCCACTCCTCCAAGTACGTTTCGGACCTGGCCAACGGTGATATCTGCATCGCCTTCGGTTACTCCGGAGACGTGTTCCAGGCCGCCAACCGGGCCAAGGAAGCCAAGAACGGGGTGAACATCGCCTATTCGATTCCCAAGGAAGGCAGTAACCTGTGGTTCGACCTGCTGGCGATTCCCGCCGATGCCGGCAACGTCAAGGAAGCCCACGCCTTCATCAACTACCTGCTGGACCCGCAAGTGATCGCCAAGGTCAGCGCCTATGTCGGCTACGCCAACCCCAACCCGGCTTCCCAGCAGTACATGGAGGCCGACCTGGTGAACAACCCCGAGGTCTATCCACCTCAGGCCGTGCTCGACAAGCTGTACATCTCCACCACCCAGTCGCCGGCCATCATGCGCTTGATGACCCGCTCCTGGAGCAAAGTGAAGTCCAACAAATGATTCAGCCAAACCTTTCGGGCAGCGCCAACGGGCATGCCCGCTCCTACTACGCCGCCTCGGCCGGCAGCCTGCCCGGCTACCCATCGCTGGAGGGCCAACCGAGCGCCGACGTCTGCGTGATCGGCGGCGGTTTCACCGGGGTCAACACCGCCATCGAGCTGGCCCGGCGCGGGCTCTCGGTGATCCTCCTGGAAGCCCGGCGCATCGGCTGGGGCGCCAGCGGGCGCAACGGCGGCCAACTGATCCGCGGCATTGGCCACGAGGTCACAGGCTTTGCCCGCTACGTCGGCCAGGAAGGGGTGAAATACCTCGAGCAGGCCGGCATCGACTCGGTGGAGGTGGTACGCCAGCGCATCAGCGAACATGCCATCGACTGCGACCTGCGCTGGGGCTTCTGTGAGCTGGCCAACACCCCGGCCCAGTTCGCCGCCTTCCAGGCCGAGCAGGACAGCCTGGTCAGGCTGGGCTACCGCCACCCCACTCGGCTGGTGGCGCCCCAGGACATGCAGCAGGTGGTGGCCTCCTCGGCGTATGCCGGGGGGCTGGTGGACATGGGCTCTGGGCACTTGCACCCGCTCAAGCTGGTGCTGGGCGAAGCGCGGCTGGCAGCGTCCCTGGGGGTGAGGATCTTCGAGCAGAGCCCGGTGCTGGAACTGACCCACGGCGACAGTGTGAAAGTGCGCTGCGCGACCGGCACCGTCACTGCCGGGCACCTGGTGCTGGCCTGCAATGCCCACCTGGAAGACCTCGAGCCGCGGCTCAGTGGCAAGGTGCTGCCGGCGGGCAGCTACATCATCACCACCGAGCCGCTGGCCGAGGCCCGGGCCAGGCAACTGATCCCGGACAACCTGGCGCTGTGCGACCAGAAAGTCGGCCTGGACTACTACCGCCTGACCGCGGACCGGCGCTTGCTGTTCGGCGGTGCCTGCCACTATTCGGGGCGTGATCCGGCGGATATTGCCGGCTACATGCGACCCAAGATGCTCAAGGTCTTCCCGCAGTTGCAGGATGTGGCGATCGACTTCCAGTGGGGCGGCAAGATCGGCATCACCGCCAATCGCTTCCCCCAGGTCGGGCGCCTGTCGCAGTACCCCAATGTGTACTACGCCCAGGGCTATTCCGGGCATGGCCTAAACGTCACCCACTGGACTGCGCGGCTACTGGCCGAAGCCATCCATGCCGGCCACAGTCGCGGCCTGGACGTGTTCAGCGGCGTGCCGCACATGACCTTCCCCGGCGGCCCGGCCCTGCGGGCACCACTGCTGGCCCTGGGCATGCTCTGGCACCGGATGCGGGAAATGCTCGGTTGATCGGCCCCCTTCGCTGGCACCACCCGGCCTCGTAGCATCCGGCTTGCCGGCGAACACCTTGCGCCGCACCTGCTGGCGTGTTCGCTGGCACGCCAGCTCCTGCGGGGCGGCGGGTTCCCTAGGTGAACCGGCGCTGCAGGAAATCCAGCAACAGGGCATTGACCTGCTGCGGCCGTTCGTTCTGGATCCAGTGCCCGCAGTCCGCCAGCAGGTGCTGCTCAAGGTCCGCCACCTTGCCCGGCATGCGCTTGAGGGTATGGGCTTCCAGTACACCCACCGGGTCCTGGTCGCCCAGCAGGAACAAGGTCGGTTGCTGGACCTGGGCATCGGCCAGGAACTCGGTGCGCTTCCAGGTCCGCTCGAAATTGCGGTACCAGTTCAGGGCACCGCGAAAGCCGCGCCCGGCAAAGGTCTGGCGATAGGCCTGGAAATCCTCCTCGCTGCACCACTGCGGCAACCCTGCGGGCACCGTCACCCCGTCGAACAAGCGGGCATCGGCCGGCTTGGGTTGCAGCAATGCACCGACATTGCCCATGAACAGGCGCAGGCTGGCGTCTATATCGGCGTCCAGTTCCGCCTCGGCCACTCCCGGCTGCTGGAAGTAGAGGATGTAGTTGAAATGCTCGCCGTGCACCTGGCGCATGATCTCGCTGGCCGGGCGTTTCGGCCGCCCGGCAAAGGGCACCGACAGGGTCACCAGCGCCGCCACCCGCTGCGGCTCCAGCAGCGCCAGGTGCCAGGCCACGGGGGCGCCCCAGTCGTGGCCGACGATGCACACCCGCTGCTGGCCGAAGGCGTGCATGGCCTGCTGGATATCGGCGCACAGGGTCAGCAGGTCGTAGGCCTGCACCGCCTCGGGAGCCGAGCTGCGGCCATAGCCACGCATTTCCGGGACGAACACCCGGAACCCCGCTGCCACCAGGGCCGGCACTTGATGGCGCCAGGAATGCCAGCACTCGGGAAAACCGTGCAGCAGCCATACCGGCTGCCCGTGTTCCGGGCCGCTGACCCGCACACTGAGCTCGATGCCGTTGACGGCCAGAACATGCTGTTGGGAGGAACTCATGGCGAATGCTCCAAGGCAGATGCAAGGAGCAGAACCTAGCAGATGTGGGCACCTGCCCCGAGAATCATTGACGCTCCGAATGATCCTGCTGCGCTGTCGGGGCCGGGCGGCTCAGCCGGGAATCAGCCGGCCAGGGAATGGGATTGCTGACGGATCAGGCGCTGGGTATCGAGGACTTTCTCCAGGGCCTGCTCGGAATCGGGGTCCTGCATGGGGGCGCGAATCGCCGCCGACACCAGGCTGATGAGCTTGGCCATGACTTCAGCATCGGTGGCCGGGCGTCCAAGGCTCATGGCCTGCATCAGCAGGCGCAGCTCGGTGCCGGCCATGACGCCGGAAATAGCCTTGAGGGCAAATTGCAGGCGCACCCCCAGCTCGTTGCGCGGCAGGTCCGGCAAAGCCAGGGCAAAGGCCTTGAAGAAGCGCTCGAACACCGGCTGGTAATGCTCCTTGAGGTATTCCTGGATAAAGGGCGAAGTATCGCTGTAGACCCGGCCAAGGAAGCGGATGAACGAGCGCCCTTCCACGCCGCCACTCTCGTCGCTGCGCTCGAGGCCCATGGCCGGGGCGAACAGCACCCCCAGCAGGGTTTCGCAGTCCAGCGGGCCCTCGGCCTGTTCCTCGCACTTGGCCAGCAGTTCCAGGCGCTGATCATTGAGTGGCCCCAGGCGCTGCATCAACAGGGCCTTCATCAGCGAATCCTTGTCGCCGAAGTGGTAGTTCACCGCCGCCAGGTTGACCTTGGCCCGCTCGGTGATCTGGCGCAGCAGCACCGCGTCGTAGCCGTACTTGATAAATAATGCCTCGGTCGCTTCCAGCAGTCGGGTCTTGGTGACATTGGGGGCACTGAGTTTCTTGGCGACCATGGAGGACTAACCTTTGCTGGGATGAAAAACTGACCGTTCGAACAGTGTTTTAAAAAAAAATTTGATTTTTTATACCTGCGAGAAGCCCTAAAAGCAAGCGCCCGAGGGACCGTCACGGTGGCCACCGGCCTTTTTGTGACCCACGGGTTTCTCCGCAAAAAAACCTGGAAAAAGCCCTCAATTACCCGGTTCAGACGGCTGGCGTGGCAGGATGAACGCAGTTACTATTCAAACAATGTTTTTAAAATAATAAATAAAACCAGAGCTTGGCCCTGCCCGTGAATACCCCTGTTGCGTGATCCCTGCGCCCCGTGGTTGTTCAAGCAGCCAGTCGAGCCAGCCGGCGCGGTAAGCGATGACAGAGACGATAATCGACCAAGGTTTTATCTCCCTGCAGGGCATAGGCAAGAGCTATCGGCTGGCGGAGCAACCGCTCCACATTCTCAAGAACGTCTCCCTTTGCATCGAGGCCGGTGAAAGCTGCGCCATCCTGGGTGCCTCCGGTTCCGGCAAAAGCACCCTGCTGAACATTCTCGGCCTGCTGGATCTGCCCGACAGCGGCGACTATCACTTTGCCGGCCACGATATCTTCCGCGCCAGCCCCGACCAGTTGGCGGCGATCCGCAACCAGCAGATCGGCTTCGTGTTCCAGAGCTTCAACCTGCTGCCGCGTCTCAGCGCCCTGGACAACGTCGCCCTGCCCCTGAGCTACCGCGGCGTGGCCCGGCGTGATTCCCTGGAGCGGGCCATGCACATGCTCGACCAGGTAGGCCTCGGGCAACGCGCCGACCACCGCCCGGCGGACCTTTCCGGCGGCCAGCGCCAGCGGGTGGCGATCGCCCGGGCACTGGTGGGCGAACCCTCGGTGATCCTCGCCGACGAACCCACCGGCAACCTCGACAGCCACACCGCCCAGGACATCATGGACCTGCTGCTGGCGCTGAACCGCGAGCGCCGGGTGACCCTGATCATCGTCACCCACGACCCCAATATCGCCCAGCGCCTGGAACGGCAGATCCGTGTCACCAATGGCGTGGTGCAGGAGGTCTGCCCGGCATGAGCCTCAAGGTCGAGCAAAGCGCCAGCCAGCTGCTGCACGAAGCCTTCGTCAGCCTGCGCACCCTGGGCAAGCGTTCGATCCTGGCCCTGCTGGGCATCGTCATCGGCAGTTCCTCGGTGGTGGCACTGATCAACATCGGCCACAACGCCGCCGAGGACGCCGCGGCAATCTTCCAGAACATGGGCACCGACACCCTGGTGGCCCGCTTTCCCGCCAGCGCCGACAGCCGCACGCCGCTGCCCGCGGCCCTGGACACCCGGGCGCTGAGCCAGGCGGTGCCTAGCCTGATCAACATTGCCCCGACGGTGTTGCTCAGCGCCACGCTGATTCGCAATGGCCGCTCCGCCAACGCCAGCGTGGTGGGCGCGACCGCCGAGCTGGCGCCGGCCATGCGCCTGCAGTTGCGTGAGGGACGCTTTCTCTCGGACTTCGATCAGAACGAAATCTATGCGGTGGTCGGCCATCAGGTGGCTCAGACCCTGGGCGCCGCCGGGGCCCCGCTGCAACTGGGGGACCGGGTGCGGATCAACGACTACCTGTTCCTGGTCATCGGTATCCTGCAGAACCAGCCCAGCGCGGTGCTGGTGCCAATCCAGGCCAATGACTCGGTGTTCCTGCCCCAGGGCAGCATGCGGCGGATTTTCCCTTCGCCACAGATCGACAACGTGGTGACCCGGGTCGCCGGTGGCCAGAACATGGAGCAGGTCGCCGCGGCCATGACCCAGGCCTTGAAAAAGATCCTGCGCGGACGTGAGGTGGAAGTGCAGGTACCGCAGCAGATCATCGACGGCATGACCCGGCAGAGCCGCACCTTTGGCTACCTGCTGATGGCCCTGGGCGGCATTTCCCTGGTGGGGGGTGGCGTGGGGGTGATGAACGTGATGCTGATGAATGTCTCGGAGCGCCGCCGCGAGATCGGCATCCGCATGGCCCTGGGCGCCCGGCAAAAGGACATCCGCAACCTGTTCCTGCTGGAGGCGGTCAGCCTGACCGCAGTCGGCGCCCTGTCGGGGGCGATACTGGGGGTCGCCTCGGCCTTTATCTACGCCCGGATGTCCGGCTGGCACTTCTCCCTCGCGGGAGCCGCACTGCCGCTGGGGATCGGGAGCACCCTGCTGGTGGGCCTGTTTTTCGGCCTGTACCCGGCCATTTCGGCATCCAGACTGCAACCGGTGGAGGCGTTGCGCGATGAATGACTGGCGCCTGCGAACACTCGCCTGCCTGTGCCTTTTGTACTTGCCGGCGCTCAGCGCCGATGAGCGGGTGGATCGCCCTTCCGCTCCCACCATGCGCAGCGACTACTCGCGCAGCGCCCTGCTCAGCCAGCAGGTCACCGACCTGACCCTGGGGGACGCGGTCTACCTGGGCTTGCGCAACAACCGCAGCATCCGCAGTTCGTACCTGCAGCGGGTGGCGCAGAAGTTCGACCTGCGGGTGGCCGAGGATGTGTTCAACCCCAAGCTGCTGATCACCGGCAACTACCGCACCACCCGGGGCAGCAGCGACACCACGCAGAACCTCAACATGGCCCCGGCCACCAGCCTGTTGAGCGAGTACGGCACGCGCCTGAGCATGGCCTGGATCCAGGACCTGAACAAAGCCGATCGGGCCGGCCGCCAGCGCAGCGACGGCCTGGACCTGGCGATCATCCAGCCATTGCTGCGCGGCGCCGGCTGGGACGTGACCACCGCGCCGTTGCGCCTGGCGCGCATCACCGAACAAAGCAACCGCCTCAACCTCAAGGCCGGGGTCGCCCAGACCATCACCGCGATCATTACCACCTACCGCGAGCTGCTGCGTTCCCAGGAACAGCTGACCATCGCCCAGGAAGCCCTCAAGCGCGCCAATGCCCTGCTGGAAGTCAACCGCGCGCTGATCAGCGCCGGGCGCATGGCCGAGTTCGAGATCGTGCAGACCGAAGCCGACATCGCCAGCCAGGAGCTGGGGGTGGAGGAAGCGCGCAACCAGGTGGACGTCAACCGCCTGTCGCTGCTGCGTCTGCTGGCCCTGGACATGTCCAGCCGGATCCACGCCAGCGAGGCCCTGCAGGCGGCCAAGATCAGCATCGACCAGCGCGAGGCCCTGCGCCTTGCGCAGATCCAGCAGCCCGAATACCTGGCTACCCTGCTGGGCAGCCAGCAGGCCGATCTGAACCTGGTGATCGCCAAGGACCAGTCGCGCTGGGACGTATCCCTGGTGGCCGGGGCCAACCAGACCCGCAGCCGCTATGACAATGACACCAGCAACGGTTCGGACCGGCGCTGGGACAGCTACGCCGGGGTCCAGGTGCAGATTCCCATTGGCGACCTGAGTACCCGCCAGGCCGAGGTCCACGCCCGGGTCAATGTGGAGAACCAGGAAATCCTCCTGGCCGATGCCCGCCAGGTGCTGGAGCGTGACGTCAACAACGTGGTGCGCGACCTGGGCACCCGCTGGCGCCAGTACGAGATTGCCCAGCGCGCCAGCGAACTGTCCAAGCGCAAGCTGGACATCGAACGGGAAAAGCTCAGTGCCGGCCGTTCCAGCAACTTCCAGGTGCTGAGTTTCGAGGGTGACCTGCGCAACGCCGAGAATGCCCGGCTCAATGCGCTGATCGCCTACCTGAACGCCCAGACGCAACTGGACCTGACCCTGGGCATGACTTTGGAGAGCTGGGACATTGCGCTCAATGACTTCTGACAAGCCGCAGGCGAGCAAGCGCCGTCGCCATACCCTGCAAGCGCTGGCCCTGGCCGTCGCCCTCGCCGTGGGCGCCGCTGCCCTGGTCACCCTCCAGTCCCCCGCCAGCACTCCGGCCAGCGAGGCCCGCTGGGTCAGCGTGCAAGGCACGGTACTGACTCACCAGATCGGCCTGGTGGGCAAGATCGAACCCCAAAAGACCGTGGTCCTCACCGCCCCGTTCGAAGGCAATGTGCAGGCCAGCCTGGTGGAACAGGGCCAGCGCGTAGAGGCCGGCCAGGTCCTTTTGCAGATGGACCCGGGGCTGGTGGAAATCCAGTCGCGCGAAGCCCTTTCCACCTTGCTCAAGGCCCGCCGCACCGTCCAGGAGCTGCAGGACTGGAACAACGGCGCCGTGGTCACCCGGGCCCGCCGTACCCTGCGCAACTCGCAGATGTCCCTGGCCAATACCGAACGCAAGCTGCGGGAAAGCCAGAACCTGTTCCAGCGCGGAATCATTCCGCGCAACGAGCTCAACGACCAGGAGCAACAGGCACAGATGCAGCGCCTGGACCTGGCCGCCGCCCAGAGTGAATTGCAGCAGGCGCTGAACCAGGGCACGGGGGAATACCGGCAGATTGCCGAAATGGAGTTGACCAACGCCACGGTCAAGTACGACGCCCTGCGCAAACTGCTGGAGCACAAGAACGTGGTCGCCCCCTTTGCCGGCATCGTGGTGCCGCCACCCAATGGCGGCGCGGGCCCGAACACCGCCGGTGCCGCCAACGGTCCGGTGCAGACCGGTTCACGCCTGAGCCCGGGGCAAGTGCTGTTCGGCCTGGCCAACATCGAACAGCTGAAGATCGTCAGCAAGGTGTCGGAGCTGGACATCAACCAACTGCACCAGGGGCAGCGCGTGGAAATTCTCGGTGATGGCTTTGATGGTGAACGCCTGGAAGGCGTGGTGGATATCGTCAGCAGCCTGGCCCTGCCCAACGAAACCGCAGGTGCCGGAGCGCAATTCCCGGTGACCCTGTCGGTGCCCAAGCTGAGCCGCGAACAACTGCAACGGGTGCGCCTGGGCATGAGCGCGCGGCTGACCATCGTCACCTACCGCAACGACCAGGCCATCGTGCTGCCGCCTGCGGCGATCCAGCGCGACGCCGACGGCATGAGCGTGGAATACCGGGCAACGGCCGATCAACCAGGCCAGCGGGTGCCGGTGACCGTGGGCCAATCGACCCCGGAGGGCGTGGAAGTGTTCGGCCTGCAACCGGGCCAGGTCCGCCTGCCCAACGCCTTGTAGGCGCTGGCTAGCCAGCGAAGGCGCCTTCGGAAACGGCGCAAGGCCCAGGGGTCTCTTCGCCGGCAAGCCGGCTCCTGCGGGTCAGCGCAGGGCGCGGCGCAGGACTTTGCCCACGGTGGTCTTGGGCAGCTCTTGGGTACGGAACTCTACATAGCGCGGCACTTTGTAGCCGGTGAGGTATTCCCGGCAGTGGGCCAGCAACTGGTCCTGGGTCAGCGCCGGGTCCTTGCGTACGACGAAGATCTTCACTTTCTCGCCGGTCACATCATCCTCGACGCCAATCGCCGCCACTTCCGCCACCCCGGGGTGCAGGGCCACCACATCTTCGATCTCGTTGGGGTACACGTTGAAACCGGAGACCAGGATCATGTCCTTCTT
Organism: Pseudomonas sp. JV245A; assembly: GCF_032424515.1. Lineage (NCBI taxonomy): Bacteria > Pseudomonadati > Pseudomonadota > Gammaproteobacteria > Pseudomonadales > Pseudomonadaceae > Pseudomonas > Pseudomonas sp. JV245A. The sequence continues at coordinate 17,441 of NZ_VYKE01000011.1, read as the reverse complement.
GCGGTCCACCAGGCGAATGAAGCCCTGCTCGTTCATCACCCCGACATCCCCGGTGGACAGCCAGCCGTGGCGGTCCAGAACCTTGGCGGTTTCCTCCGGGCGCTGCCAGTAGCCCTTCATCACCTGCGGCCCGCGTACCTGCAGCTCGCCCTCCTCGCCCAGCTCGGCCAGTTGGCCGTCCTCGCGCACGAAGCGCACCCAGGTCGAAGGCAGCGGTACGCCGATGGTCCCGGTGAAATCGCCTTCGCGCATGCGCGCAATGTCGATCGGGCTGATGCTCACCACCGGCGAGCACTCGGTCAGGCCGTAGCCTTCGATGATCGGCACCCCGGTGACTTCCTTCCAGCGCCGGGCCACCGAGGTGTGGGTGGCCATGCCGCCCGCAATCGCCAGCTTCAGGTCGGAGAAATCCCTGCCGCGAAACTCTTCGTTCTCCAGCAGGCCGTTGAACAGGGTGTTGACCCCGACGATGCCGCTGAACTTTTCCTTGCGCAGGATCATCTGCACCCGCTTCACATCCCGCGGGTTGGCGATCAGGATGTTGCGCCCGCCCAGGCACATGAACATCAGGCAGTTCACCGTCAGCGACAGCACGTGGTACAGCGGCAACAGGGTGACGTTGGTTTCCTGCTGGTTCTCGTCCAGCTGGTCACCGACCCAGGCCTTGGCCTGCATCAGGTTGGCGAGGATGTTGCGGTGCGTGAGCATGGCGCCCTTGGCATCGCCCGTGGTGCCGCCGGTATATTGCAGGAAGGCGATGTCGTCCTGCTTGAGTTCCACCGGGCGGTGCTCCAGCACGCTGGCCAGCTTCATCATCGCCGGAAAGCGGATGGCCCCCGGCAGGTTGAATTTCGGCACCTGCTTTTGCACATGGCGCAAGGCGAAGTTCAGGGCTGCGCCCTTGAAGGTGCCCAGCAGGTCACCGATGGCGGCCACCACGATGTTCTTCAATTGGCTGCCCGGCATCGCCTGTTCCAGGGTGTGGGCGAAATTCTCGAAGATCACCACGGTCTCGGCGCCGCTGTCCTTGAGCAGGTGCCGCAGTTCGTGAGCCGTGTACAGCGGGTTGACGTTGACCACCACGGCCCCCACCAGCAGGGTGCCGAACAGGCAGATCGGGTACTGCAGGCAGTTGGGCATCATCAACGCCACCCGGTCGCCCTTCTTCACCCCCTTGGACTGCAACCAGGCGGCGAAAGCGAATACCCGCTTCTCCCACAGGTCGTAGCCCATCTCGGTGCCGATGCTCACATAGGCCACCCGTTGGCGATACTTGTCCACGTGTTCGAGGAACACTTCCCGCAGCGACGGGTAACGGTCGATCTCGGCTTCGATATCGCTGGGCACTCCCGGCAGGTAAGCGTTCAGCCAGATACGCTCGACGGGTTGCAGGCTCACGACAGTCATTGGCAGTCTCCTTGTTATTTTATTTTTCGACGATGGCGGTTACGCCCAGCCCGCCTGCTGCACAGATGGAAATCAGCCCGCGGCCGCCGCCACGCTCATGGATCGCCTTGGCCAGGGTCGCCAGTTGCCGCCCACCGGTGGCGGCGAACGGATGCCCGCAGCCCAGGGAGCCGCCGTTGACGTTGAGCTTGCTGCGCTCGATGCTGCCCAGAGGTCCGTCGAGGCCGAGCTTGTCCCGGCAGTAATCAGCGTCCTCCCAGGCCTTGAGGGTGCACAGCACCTGGGCGGCAAAGGCTTCGTGGATCTCGTAGAAGTCGAAATCCTCCAGGCTCAGGCCCTCCCGGGCGAGCATGCGCGGCACGGCATAGGCCGGGGCCATGAGCAGCCCTTCACTGCCGTCGACAAAGTTCACCGCGGCGGTTTCCCCGGTACGCAGGTAGGCCAGCACCGGCAGATTGTTGGCCGCCGCCCAGTCTTCGCTGGCCAGCAGCACCACCGAGGCGCCATCGGTGAGCGGGGTCGAGTTGCCGGCGGTCAGGGTGCCGTTGTGGCGGTCGTAGGCCGGGCCCAGGCCGGCGAGCTTCTCCAGGCTGGCGTCGGCCCGCAGGTTGTTATCGCGTTTCAGGCCGCGGTACGGGGTGATCAGGTCATCGAAGAAGCCGCGCTGGTAGGCCGCATTCAACTGGTGGTGGCTGGTGAGGGCCAGTTCATCCTGGGCCAGGCGCTTGATCTGCCAACGCTTGGCCATTTCTTCGCAGTGCTCGCCCATGGACAGCCCGGTGCGCGGCTCGCCGTTGCGTGGCAGCAACGGCTTGAAGAACATCCCCGGGCGCACCTTGAGCAGGCTGCGCAGCTTGTTGCCGGTGCCCTTGGCGCGGTTGGCCTGGAGCAAGGTGCGGCGCAGGCCTTCGTTAATGCCGATGGGCGCGTCGGAGGTGGTGTCGGCGCCCCCAGCAATGCCCACTTCGATCTGCCCCAGGGCGATCTTGTTGGCCACCAGCAGCGCCGCCTCAAGCCCGGTGCCGCAGGCCTGCTGCAGGTCATAGGCCGGGGTCTGCGGCGACAGGGTGGTGGACAAGAGACTTTCCCGGGCCAGGTTGAAATCCCGCGAATGCTTGATCACCGCCCCCGCGGCGAACTCCCCCAGGCGCTGGCCCGACAGGCCGTAGCGATCCACCAGGCCCTGCAACGCCGCCACCAGCAGGTCCTGGTTGCTGTCATTGGCATATACCGTGTTGGAACGGGCGAACGGAATCCGGTTACCGCCCAGGATCGCCACCCGGCGGACCGGCGCCGGATTGAAACTGTACTCAGCCATCAACGAGCTCCCCAGATAAATAGACCGCGCATGTGGGGCTTGTCCCCCGCGTTGTTGCGCACTTCGAACTCATGGCGCGGGCCGTCCGGCAGGCGATTCCACAGGGTCACCGCCGCCGGCAGGAAGATCGGCAGCTTGAACTCGCAGTCCAGCTGGGCTGCCGCCAGAGGATGGGGCGGTTGCTGGGCCGCCAGGGCCCGGCCCAGGGTCCACATGCCGTGGGCAATGGGCCGGCGGAAGCCGAACAGCCGGGCGCCCAGCCATGAGGTATGGATCGGGTTGAAGTCGCCGCTGACCTGGGCAAAGCGGCGGCCCAGATCGCCCCCCAGGCTCCAGCGCTGAGTGCGCACCAAGGCCTGCTCATCCCATTGCAACAAGCCCTCCCAGGGCTCGCCGATGGGCCCGGCTACACCGCGGCGCAGGTACAGGCTGTCGCTTTCCCAGACCAGGCTGCCGCCACTGTGGGCCCGGGTGGCAATCGACAGCGCCTGGCCCTTGGGATGGGCCAACCAACGCTCGGCAAACACCTCCAGGCGCAGGGCCTGGCCCTCCTCCAACCGTTGGTACTGGCGGATGCGGTTGGCCAGGTGGACCATGCCACTGGCCGGATAGGGAAACGTCGGGCGGGTCAGCAGCAACAGATGCAGCGGGAACGCCAGGGTGTGGGGAAACGCCAGCGGCACCCCGTGTTCCCGGCGAAAGCCGCAGGCCCGGGCGTAACGGGCTATTTCGTCGGCCTTGAGCTCTACCGCCGGGCGCACCAGGCGCTCCGTCGGCAGTTGGGGCGCGGCGTCCGGCTTGGGCTTGCGCAGGCTGCGGATGCCGTCGTAAAGCAGCTGCCCCCGGGAGGGCGGCGGCTCGATGATGCGAATTGCGGTATCAGCATTCATGGCTCAGGCCCCCAGCAGGCTTTGCCCGCAGACGCGGACCACCTGTCCATTGATCCCGCCGGAGGCCGGATGGGCCAGCCAGGCGATGGTTTGCGCCACGTCCTCGGCCTGACCGCCCTGGTTCATGGAGTTCATGCGCCGCCCGGCCTCGCGGATCATCAGCGGGATCTTCGCGGTCATCTGGGTTTCGATAAAACCCGGGGCCACGCCATTGACGGTGATCTGCTGGCGCGCCGCCAAAGGGGCGAGGTTCTGCACCAGGCCGATGACCCCGGCCTTGGAGGTGGCGTAGTTGCTCTGCCCGAGGTTGCCGGCGATCCCGGAAATCGACGAGACGCAGACGATGCGCCCGCCGGGATTCAGGCCCTGGCCTTCCAGCAGCGCCTGGCTGAGCAGCAGCGGCGCTTCCAGGTTGACCGCCATGACCTTGCGCCACGCTGCCTCGGTCATCTTCGCCAGGGTCTTGTCCTGGGTGATGCCGGCGTTGTGCACCACGATATCGAAGGCGCCGTGCTCGCCGACGAACTCCAGCAGGCGTTGCCCGGCGTTGGCCGCGGTGATGTCCAGGGCCAGGGCGCTGCCCTTGATCCCGGCAGCCGCCTGCTGCAGCTCGGCCTCGCTCTGGGGAATGTCCAGGCACACCACCTGGGCGCCCTCCCGGGCCAGGACCTTGGCAATGGCCAGGCCGATGCCGCGGCAGGCCCCGGTGACCAGTGCCCGGCGCCCGCCCAGGGGCTGTTGCCAATCGATGTGCCGGGGCACTTCCACCGGTTCGCCGATGCGCACCACCTGCCCCGATACATAGGCCGAGCGGCGCGACAGGAAGAACCGCAGGCTGCTGTCCAGCTCGGCTTCGGCGCCGGGCTCGACGTACAGCAACTGCACCGTGATGGCCCGACGCAGCTCCTTGCCCAGGGAACGCACGAAGCCTTCCAGGGCCCGTTGCGCCACCGCCTGGGCCAGTTCCTTGCAGTGCTCCGGCGGCGTACCCAGCACCAGCACCCGGCCGTGGGCAGTCAGGCGCCGCACATTGGCGTGGAAGAAGCGGTACAGCTCGTCCAGCTGGGCGATGTTGGCCACCCCACTGGCATCGAACACCAGGCCCTGGACCTTCACCGTGGAAGGCGCGGTGATGCTTGCGGCCTGGGCCGCCACGGTGTCGGTGGCGGCGAAGATCCGTTGCAGCTCGCCCAGCAGGCGCCCCTCGGGCGCTGCGGCGAGGACCACCGGGTTGAGCAGGTTGCCGCCCTGCCCCTCGCGGTGCCGTTGCAGCGGCACCGGTTGCGGCAGGCCGGTGCGCTGGGCCAGCCAGCGGCCCCAGCCGGAATTGACGAACGAAAGATAACCGTCAGACATAAAGAGATCCCGATCCAATCCTGTAGAGGGTCAATAGGCCGAATCGCTGGCGGCCACTGCGTCTTCGCTGCTGGCCGCGCGTTTGCGCGAGGCCGGCTTGGCGCTTTGTTCGAAGTGAGCCTGACGCTGTTGCAGGGCTTCGAGCAGACCGAAGTCCTGGGGGAAGTCGTCGACCTGGATCGCGTGGTCGCCGTATTCCACATAGCGCCCCAGCAGCTCGTCCTCGTCCGGGCTGATCAGCTGCAGCTCCAGGGCCTTGACCCGCCAGATCACGAAGGCCTCGCGGGAGATCGGCAACGGCGCCAGGCTGCCCTGCTTGATCGCCGGCTTGAGCCGCGCCTCGATCAGGTCCACCTGTGGCTGCAGGCGGAACGCCAGTTCGCCATAGGCCAGCTTGTCGATGTCCGGCTGCGGGATGTAGGAGTCGGCCAGCAGGCGGTCGCGGGTCGGGCCCGGGGTCTGCACCAGTTCGGCGACTTGCGCCAGCAGGCGGTCCGACGGCTTGCGCTGGGGAATGCCCAGGGGAAAGCTCAGGCCACGGATGATCCGCGCGGCAGCCTTGGACGGATAGTTGTCCAGCACTTCGGCCAGGGCTTCATGGGCCCGCAGCAGGCAGTCCTGGGCGGCCCAGTGCACCAGCGGCAGGTCGGCCTGCGGCCGGCCATCGTCCTCGAAGCGCTTCAACACGCAGGACAGGATGTACAGCTGGGACAGAATGTCCCCAAGGCGCCCGGTGATGCTTTCCTTGCGCTTGAGGGCACCGCCCAGCACGCCCATGGAAATGTCCGAGGCCAGGGCCAGGACCACCGACAGACGCTGGATCTGCCGGTAATAGGCGGCCAGGGCCTTGTCGGTATTGCCCGGGGCCTTGATCAGGCGCCCGCCAGTGACCGCGTGCACGGCAGCGCGCACGGTGTTGGCGAAGACGAAGCTGATGTGGCCGAACATCGCGCTGTCGAACGCTTCCAGGCCCTTGCGCCCGGTATCCCGGGCCGCTTCCATCTCGCGAAAGACATAGGGGTGGCAACGGATCAGCCCCTGGCCGTAGATGATCAGGCAGCGGGTCATGATGTTCGCGCCTTCCACGGTGATGGCGATCGGGCTTTGCTGGTAGGCCCGGGCCAGGAAGTTGTTGGGCCCCATGCAGATGCCCTTGCCGGCAACGATGTCCATGCCGTCATTGACCATGGCCCGGGCGCGCTCGGTGACGTGGTACTTGGCGATGGCCGAGATCACCGAGGGCTTCTCGCCGGCATCCAGGGACGCCACCGAGACCTTGCGCACCGCGTCGCAGGCATACAGGTGCCCGGCCATGCGGGCCAGGGGCGCCTGCACCCCTTCGAACTTGCCGATGGGCAGGCCGAACTGCTTGCGCATCGCCGCGTAGGCCGTGGTGCCGCGCACCGCCACTTTGCCCAGGCCGACGTTGGCCGAGGGCAGGGAAATGGCGCGCCCGGCGGCCAGGCATTCCATCAGCATGCGCCAGCCGTTGCCCACCTGGTCGCCACCGCCGATCACCCATTCCAGGGGGATGAACACATCCTTGCCGGTGGTCGGGCCATTCTGGAACACCGCGTTCAGCGGCCAGTGGCGCCGCCCGGTATTGACCCCGGGATGAGTGGTGGGAATCAGCGCGCAGGTGATCCCCAGGCTGCCCTTGGTGCCCAGCAGGCCGTCCGGGTCCTCGGCGCGAAACGCCAGGCCCAGCACCGTGGCGATCGGGCCCAGGGTGATGTAGCGCTTGTCCCAGGTAACCCGGAAGCCCAGCACTTCCTGGCCTTCGAACTGGCCCTTGCAGACCACGCCGGTATCGGGAATGGCCCCGGCGTCGGAGCCGGCATAGGGGCTGGTCAGGGCGAAGCAGGGAATGTCTTCGCCCCGGGCCAGGCGCGGCAGGTAATGCTGGCGCTGGGCCTCGGTACCGTAGTGCAGCAGCAGTTCGGCCGGGCCCAGGGAGTTGGGCACCATCACCGAGATTGCCGCCGCCGAGCAGCGGGTGGAGAGCTTCATCACCACTTGGGAGTGAGCGTAATGGGAGAAGCCTTTGCCGCCATACTGCTTGGGAATGATCATCCCCAGGAAACCCGCGTCCTTGGTGTATTGCCAGGCCTTGGGCGAGAGGTCCTGCCAGACCTGGGTGGTTTCCCAGTCGTTGGCCATGTCGCACAGGGTTTCCACTTCGTTGTCCATGAACGCCTGCTCTTCGGCGCTCAGGCTGGCCGGCGCGGCGCCTATCAGGCGCGACCAGTCGGGCTTGCCGCTGAACAGCTCGGCATCCCACCAGACCGTGCCGGATTCGATGGCCGCGCGCTCGGTGTCGGACATGGCCGGCATGATCTTGCGGAACATGACCAGGGCACGACGGGTGAGCAAGGCCCGACGCAGCGGCTTGACGCTCAGCAGCGCAGCCGGCAGCACCACCAGCAGCGCCGCGAGGGTGATGCCCAGCGAGCCCACCAGGCCCAACCAGTGCCCTGCCCCCAGCCAGACCAGGGCCGAGCCCAGCCACCAGGATGCCGGGGCCTGCCGATAGGCCAGTGCGAACGCAGCGGCGAGTCCCACCAATAACCAGACAATCATGGAATACCTCTCTTGTTCTATGCAGACGACCACTTGGAGCCTGGGCGTTGTGCCGGCCCCTCGAAGATCACCCTACAAAGGAAACTGCCGCGTTTCAAATTTTATTTTTAAATATTGTTTTGAGTGATTTCAGCAACGCACAACGGCCGAACGATGTCAGCCAGGGCTTGGGGAAATGGCAGGTCAAGACGGGTCCTGAGGTGACCCGTCCCGCCGACGGCAGTAGCACAATCCCTTTGTACTGCCGTTATCTCGAGGCGTGGGTAAAGCCTTTACCCTCAGAAGTGATAGGTCGCGGAGAGACTCACCACCTCGCCCTTGGCGTCGACCTTGCCATCCAGGCGCGAGGCACCGAGACGGTCCACGTTCTGGGTCTTGATCTTGGCTTCCTTGACGAATTGCCGGGAATAGGCGCCGTCGATGGTCAGGCCGGGGATCGCCCTGATGTCATAGCCGAAGCCCAAGGAAGTGAACCAGCGATCGTTGTCGGGAATCCGCGGGTCACGTGTGCTGTTACGGGTTGGTGTCTGGTCGTACGCCACACCGGCCCGCAGGGTCAGCTGGTCGGTGAAGCGGTAGTCGCCACCCAGGGAATACATCATGGTGTCTTTGTACTTGTACGGGATGGAGACCAGGGTATTGCCATCGGACTTCAGGGTCAGGTCCTTGAACGACGACCATTGGGTCCACAGCATGCTGGCACCCAGGGTGAAGCGGTCATCGAACACGTGCACCCAGTCCAGCCCGGCGGAGGCTGGAATGTCCAGCTGGGCACTGGCGTTGGCGCCATCCGGGTTCAGCTTCAGGCCGGGATAGGCCAGTTCCACCAGGCTTTCACCATTGGGCCCGGCCGGTTGGGTCATGTACTGGCGGCCTACCGCGTCGGCACGCACGTTGTACTTGCCGTCCATCTTGTTCTTGATCTTGGCGTGGTAGTTCAGGCCCAGGGTGTCGCGGTCGGTGGGTTTCCAGACCACGCCGGTGAACCAGCCTACCGAGGTATTGTCCACCTTGACCCGCATCAGGTTCGCCCCGACGCCGGATGGCAGCGGGATCCCGCCCAGGCCGGGAGATACCGCCGCGGCACCGGTCAGGTTGAGGTTCTGGCTGACGAAGCCCTTGCTGTGCTGGACGATGACCCCGGCACCCAGGGAGAAGTCGTCATTGACCTTGAACGACAGCGAGCCGGTCAGGCCCACGGTCTCGATCTTGGTATCCACCGAAAAGTCGCGGATCTTTGAATTGTCGTTATCCCAGGTGCTGCGCATGCCCATGGGCACGACCTGGCTCAGGCCGAAGGCAAACTGATCGTTGATCGGCATTACCATGAAGCCGGTCGGCAACCAGGCGGTGAAGCCGCCCTGGCCACCATTGCCCTCCAGGGGCACCGGACCGCTGGTGGGGACGCCGGATGCATCCACCGGCAAGGTGGTGGCCGGATTCCCTTGATAATCGTAGGCATCGCCTTTGTATTTCATCTTGATGCGGGCGTAGTCGACCGTCATCTGTGCCACGTTCTGATCGATAAACGCCATGGCCGCCGGGTTGTTGTAAGCCGCACTGGGGTCGTTCTTGAACAACGAACCACCACCGAAGGCCCGGCCCCATCCGGGAGCGCCGTAGGTAGGCGTGGTGAAGCCGCCTGCCTGAACAGTGCCGATCGCACCAAAGCCCCCCAACAGGGCGAGTGCCACCGCGATCTGCAACTGTTGTTTCTTATTATTCATGCCCCACTCCTTATTATTATCGATAGCAACCGACACTACAGGGCCCTCCTGATCTGCAGATCACCGCCTCTTGCGAGGCGGTGTCCTTCAGCGGGTGATCAGCCCTTGGTTCCAGATAACGCTTAAATCACGCTGACCTGTGGCGACGGCTTGGCGTTCAGCACATCCACGGAGCAGCCACCGCTCAGGGTCTGAGGCGTGCTCAGGCTCAGCGAGTGAGTCACGTTGCTCCAGGCCACGTTGATGGTGGTCGGACCGCAGTTGGTGGCAGGGAAGAAGGAAATGGTGTAACCCACGTTGGTCACGGTACCTGCGGTGGTGCTGGAGGCACTCAGGGTCCATGGCAAGCCAGTGATCTTCGGCAGGTTGCACAGCGCGTTGCTGCCGCTGACGGTGGCGCCGGTGATGCTGGCCACGCCGCCGGCGATGTTGCCGCTGAAGTTGATGTTGCAGGTCACGGGCTGGTTGAACGAGGACGGCGAGCGCACGGTGATGGTGCCGCCAGGGGTAGTGAACGGACCATCCGGGTTCGCACCATCAATGGCGATGGATGCAGCGCTGGCCATGGAAGCAGCTCCCAAGCAGGCAACGATGGCGGTGGCGGACACGAGAGTTTTGATGCCTTTCATTGTTGTTTTTCCTCACATGTATGGCGATTCATTTCGCCGGGGTAATGGCCTTGAGCGAGACGACACGGAGAACAGCGACCGAGCTTCCCTTTCCAGCCAAATCTTCAATTCGATAAAGGTGTGACGTGCGCGTCAGGGTGCAACCCGGAACGTGGGTGGCATCTGGATCGATACGGTCTTGATGGTGCAGCCACCGTCGAGGCTGACCTGGGCCGCTTCGAGTTTTCCGGTGCTGTTGTTCCAACTGCCTTCGGCGGTGGACGGCCCGCAGTCGCCGCCCACCAGGGGCGCGTGCACGGTGACCTGGATACCCGACATAGCGCCGCTGGTTTCGTCCTTGGCGATCAGCTTCCAGGGTAGGTGCGTGGCTTCCACCTGGCCGCACTTGAGGCCGCCGCTGAAGTCGACTTTCTCGACGCTGGCGAAGCTGCCGTCGGTGCTGACCTTGCCGCTGACCTGGATGGTGCAGTCGGCATTGATGATGCTCTTGGCAAAGCTGATGGGGCCCTTGGCGGTGAACTCGGTATTGGCCGGTTCAATGCGCGCGGCTTCGGCGGCCCCCATCAGGGAGATCCCCACCAGGACCACGAACAACTGGGCAGTGAATAGCGGTGAAATAGACATCCGTGACTTCCTTACAGTTGCTTATTGTTGTTGTCGGTCAACTTGCTTAAGGACTGCCTACTGCGTTGCTCACCCTTCAAGCGGGCACATCACAGGCGAACACGACCGGTTCACCAGCACTTGAAGGGGTGAGCGGTACAACTAAAGAGCGGTGTCTGAATCGGTGTTGCTGAAGCCGTAGCGCTTGAGCAGCTCGTCACGCTTGGCCGGGTGCATGTTGGCCAGGCGTACATCACCCGAGTAGTGCGCCAGCACCCGGTGGTCCATCAGGCGCCGCCAGAGGGCCGGCACATAGGCCCAGACGATCATGGTGGCGTAGCCATAGGGCAGCTGTGGCGACTCGTCGAAGTGACGCAAGGCCTGATACGCACGGGTCGGGTTGGCGTGGTGGTCGGAGTGGCGCTGCAACTGGAACAGGAAGATGTTGGTGACGATCCGGTTGCTGTTCCAGGAGTGGCGCGGCGAGCAGCGTTCATAGCGGCCGTTGGGCTGTTTCTGGCGCAGCAGACCGTAGTGCTCGACGTAGTTGACCACCTCCAGCAGAGAGAAGCCGTAGATCCCCTGGATCACCAGGAAGGGAATCACCGCCGCCCCCAGCCAGGCGATCAGCACGCCCCACAGCACCACGCTGTACAACCAGGCGCTGAGCACGCCGTTCTTCCAGTGCAGGGTCGGCAGGCCGAGTTTTTCCAGGCGCTGGCTTTCCAGATGCCAGGCCGAACTCAGGCTGAACCACACGGTGCGCGGCAGGAAACTCCAGAAGGATTCGCCCAGGCGTGAACTGGCCGGGTCCTCCGGGGTGGCCACCCGCACATGGTGGCCGCGGTTGTGCTCGACGAAGAAGTGCCCGTAGAAGGTCGAAGCCAGGGCCAGCTTGGCCAGGAACTTGGCCATCCCGCGGTTCTTGTGCCCCAGCTCATGAGCGATGTTGATGGCAATGCCGGTGGCCGCGCCAGTGGACATCGCCATGCCCAGGTAGGTGAACCAGCCGATACTGCCGTGCAGTTGCGCACGCTCGGTGAGGAAGGCGGCGAAACTCGCCAGGCTGCCTTGCAGGTGCAGTTGTTCACTCAGTTGCAGCAGGCCGCCGGCGATGATCCAGTCCACCCCGCTGATGGCCATCCAGGCGGTCACCACCAAAGACAGTACCGAGAGCACGGCACAGCTGTAGACGATAAAGCGGTAGTAGGGTTGTTTTTCCAGATCGGGAACGGCGGATTCAGGCGGGTTGCTGGCATCTTCCCCCATCAGGCCGTCAATCAGCGGGATCAGGCCGAAGATCACCAGGACCCCGCTCCACCAGAACACTTGCACCCCGGTGGTGAGGGCGAAGATCCCCGACAGCAGAGGGGTGATCATGGGCAAGGTGCCCAGCCACCACAGGTGACGCTTGCTATCGGTCCAGACGCCGGGTGCCGCCACGGAAACAGTCATGGCAGCCTCCGCAGGATGGCAGTCGAAACAGGTGCTATAAAGGACAGCGCGGCTGCGCTGTGCAGAGCGGGAAGGGATGAAAAAATAAAAGCGTGAAATGGCGTTATTTTCATTATTTTTAATCGCTCAATTGCACTTTCAAAAAAAACATTCAAAACATTTTTTTAAAAAAATAGCTCGGGTTCGTTAGCTCGTCAACTATTTTTTCGGCTTGTTTCGAATGTCGCCCGTGAAGCATTTACAGCTGCTGTCGACGCCGCGGCAGGGGCGCTCGAAACCGCCCCCCACCACGCCCTCAACTTGCTCTTGAAGCCGCGAACGGCGGGTGCAGGATGGTTGCGCTGCGTTGTGGCGCAGCCTGGGAAGCGACGTGCTGGACCATGGCCACCACCCGCTCGACTGCGCTGATGGGCAACATGTGGCCCCGGCCCTGGACGATCTCCAGGGACAGCCCCGGCACCTTGCCGACCATTGACTCACCGTGCCGGCGGTAACTGAGCACCGGGTCCGCCGAGCCATAGATCAGCCCTACCGGCAGCTTCAGGCTGGGGTAATGCTTGACCATGCCCGGCAGCGAACGGTTGACCACGGCGATTTCGCTGGAGGCGTTGTAGAAGCTGTCCGAACGCATCCCCAGCAACCCGCCGCCACGCTCGGCGAAATCCTCGGGCACCGGGTCCGGGGCGAACACCGACTTGACCAGGCCACGGCGCCCGAGCATGGCCATGGGCGCCGCCAGGGTCAGGGACATCCAGCGCCGCAGCAAAGCCGGGCGCACTGCCAGGGACAGGAACACCAGCGGCAACATGCGCTGCGGATGGGTCAAGGGGGCCACCAGGATCAGCCCGGACACCGATTGCCGATGGTCCAGGGCCAGGGACAGCGCCACCGCACCGCCCAGGGAATGCCCCAGCACCAGCGGCTGGCCCAGGTCCAGGGTACGAATGAACCTGGCCACCAGGCTGGCCTGGGCCGGTAGGTCTGCGGCGGCGCCCCGGGCCCGGGTGGAATAGCCCGAACCGGGACGATCGATGGTGATCACCCGGAAGCGTTCGCGCAGTTGCGGGGCCAGGGAGTGGGTCAGGTTGCGCCCGCAGCCGGTCAGGCCATGGATCATCAATAGCGCCGGGCCCCTGCCCTCATCGGTGTAGTGAATGCGCTCGCCACCGACCTCGAGAAAGCGTCCGTTGATCGGAACCTGGCTTTCAATCCGGCGGTTGATACGAAAACTCACCACCCAGAGCACCGCACTGACCGCCAGGAATACCGCTGCCGCTACCAGCCACTCCATAACCCGCCCCCTCAGCTTCCCTGCGCCGTTCGCCCGTGATCGGAATGACCTGGCGGTGTGGCGTGTCGCCCTGGCCTGGTGCCGCCTGTGACGCCTCACCCATGGCCTGGATGAGCCCCGCAAAATCCACAGGCGACCAGCGCAGGTGACATTTTCAGGTAATTTATTTAAATTAATTTTTAAAACATTATTTTAAATTGTGCAATCCTGAGTTTTCACCCACTGACGAAAGTCACCCAGCAGCATCATTACAATCGAGGTACACACCATGAATGCGTACTCGCCACCCGACGACCCCGAGGTCGTTGACATCGCCATCATCGGCGCCGGCTTCGCCGGGCTGTGCATGGCGATCAAGCTCAAGCAAGCGGGGATAGAGGATTTCTTCGTCGCCGAACACGCCGCGTCCCTGGGGGGCACCTGGCGCGACAATCACTACCCCGGCTGCGCCTGCGACGTGCAATCCCACGTTTATTCCTTCTCTTTTGCGCCCAACCCGAACTGGACCCGGCAGTTCGCGCCCCAGCCGGAAATCCGCGAATACCTGGAAAACTGCGCCCGGGATTTCGCCCTGGCGCCCTACCTGCACTTCAACATGGGCCTGCAACAGGCGGTCTTCGATGAAGCCCGGGAGCGCTGGCACCTGCGCTTCAGCAATGGTCGGGAAGTCAGTGCGCGGGTACTGATCTCCGGCATGGGTGGCCTGTCGCGCCCGGCGATCCCGGACATCCCCGGGCTCGACACTTTCACCGGCAAGCGGTTTCACTCCCAGCAGTGGGATCACCGCTACGCCCTGCAAGGCAAGCGGGTGGCGGTGATCGGCACCGGCGCCAGCGCCATTCAGTTCGTGCCGAAAATCGCCCCGCGGGTGGCTCAGCTCAAGCTGTTCCAGCGCACCCCGCCGTGGATCATGCCCAAGCCCGACCGCGAGCTCAGCGCGGTGGAACGCTGGGCCTTCAAGCACCTGCCCTTCACCCAGCGGCTGGTGCGCTCGGCGCTGTACTGGGCCCTGGAAAGCCGGGTGATCGCCTTCGCCCGCCGGCCCAGACTGATGAAAGTGGTGCAGCGCGTGGCCCTGCGCCATCTGCGCAAACAGGTGCCCGACCCGATGCTGCGCCAGCGCCTGACCCCGGACTACACCATCGGCTGCAAGCGCATCCTGATCTCCAACGACTACTACCCGGCCCTGACCCGGGGCAACGTGCGGCTGATCACTGATGACATCCAGCGCATCGACGGCGACGCGGTGATCACTGCAGACGGCAGCCGCCACCCCGTGGACTGCATCATCTTCGGCACCGGTTTCCAGGCCACCGACCCGATCCCCCGGGGCCTGCTGTTCGGCCGCCATGGCCAGGACCTGATGGACAGCTGGGCCCGGGGCGCCCACGCCTACCTGGGCACCTGCCTGCCGGGCTTCCCGAATTTCTTCATGATCGTCGGCCCCAACACCGGCCTGGGGCACAACTCGATGATCCTGATGATCGAGGCCCAGGTGGACTACATCCTCAAGGCCCTGGGCCAGATGCAGCGCGAACGTATCGCCAGCATCGAAGTCCGGCCCCAGGTCGAAAGCCAGTACAACCAGCGCCTGCAGCAGCGCCTGGCCGGGGCCATCTGGTCCACCGGGGGCTGCCGCAGCTGGTACCTGGACCCGCGCAGCGGGCAGAACACCACCCTCTGGCCGGGCTCCACCTGGAGCTTCAAGAAGACCTTGCAGCACTTCGAGCTGCAGGACTACCAGGCCAGCCACCTGCCCCACGCCCAGCCCGCCGCCGCACCGGCCGCCGCGCGCCCCCTGCACCTTGAAGAGGCCGCTCTCAATGAAAAACTTTAACGGTAAAGTCGCCGCCATCACCGGTGCCGCCTCCGGCATGGGCCGCGCCCTGGCCGTCGCCCTGGCCCGTGAGGGCTGTCACCTGGCCCTGGCCGACAAGAACCCCCAGGGCCTGGCACAGACCGTGGCCCAGGCCCGGGCCGCGACCCTGTTGCCGCTGCGCATCAGCAGCCAGGAACTGGACGTCGGCGACCGCGAGGCGATGTTCGCCTGGGCCGCCGCCAGCGCCGCCGAACACGGCCAGATCAACCTGATCTTCAACAACGCCGGGGTGGCGCTGTCGAGCACCGTGGAAGGTTCGAGCCTGGCGGACCTGGAGTGGATAGTGGACGTCAACTTCTGGGGCGTGGTCCACGGCACCCAGGCCTTCCTGCCCTACCTCAGGCAATCCGGCGACGGTCACATCATCAACACCTCCAGCGTCTTCGGGCTGTTCTCCCAGCCCGGCATGAGCGGCTACAACGCCACCAAGTTCGCCGTGCGCGGATTTACCGAATCCCTGCGCCAGGAGCTCGACCTGCAAGGCAACGGCGTCTCCGCCACCTGCGTGCACCCGGGCGGCATCCGCACGGATATCGCCCGCACCAGCCGCATCAGCGACAAC
Source organism: Pseudomonas sp. JV245A (assembly GCF_032424515.1). Taxonomy (NCBI): domain Bacteria; kingdom Pseudomonadati; phylum Pseudomonadota; class Gammaproteobacteria; order Pseudomonadales; family Pseudomonadaceae; genus Pseudomonas; species Pseudomonas sp. JV245A. The sequence continues at coordinate 1,744 of NZ_VYKE01000011.1, read as the reverse complement.
GTCAAGGGTTTCCTGATCGACAACGAGCAGCAGGCCCGGGACGACTTCGAAAAACTCTTCATCACCTCTGCCGAAACCGCCGCCAAGGTGATCCTGCTGGGGGTGCGCAAGAACAAGCGCCGGGTGCTGATCGGCCGCGACGCGCACTTGCTCGACCTGTTCATCCGCTTGCTGCCCAGCGCCTACCAGGCCCTGGTGGTGTGGGCCAGCCGGCGCATGGCGCCCAAGCCGGGCAAGACGCGGCCGGCGGTCTACGAGCCCCAGGACGAACGCGGCCTGTAGCGCCGCCCACCCTTTTTCATGTCTAGAGGAGCGACAGCCATGCTGCCCATCCGCCGCGACATCAAGGTCGAACTGCCTGCCGAACGCGCCTGCGACTGGCACGAGCAAGGCAGCCACGTGACCCACTTCTTCAATGCGTTGTCCCTGCTGTTTCCTTCCGGCGAGCTGTTCTTCATGGACAGCGTGCGCCACTACCGCGAACAGATTCACGACCCCGAGCTCAAGCGCCAGATCCAGGGTTTCATCGGCCAGGAAGCCATGCACAGCCGCGAGCACCTGCGCTACAACGACCTGCTGCAGGACGCCGGGCTGCCGGCCCATCTGCTGGACCGGCGGTTGCGCTTCTTCCTCGATTTCCAGAAGAAGCACTTCCCGCCGGCCTTCAACCTCGCGATCACCGTAGCCCTGGAACACTACACGGCAATCCTCGCCGACCTGCTGCTGCGCGACCCCAGCCGCTTCGGCAATTCGGTGGCGGGCTACCGGCAGATGTGGCTGTGGCACGCCTTGGAGGAAACCGAGCACAAGGCCGTGTCCTACGACGTCTGGAACAGCGTGATCAAGCCCGGGCCCAAGCGTTACCTGATCCGCACCGGGAGCATGCTGTTCACCACCCTGGGCTTCTGGCTGGTGGTGTTCGACTTCCATGTGCGCATGCTGATCGCCGACCGCCGTCGCGGCGGCCACTGGCGCGGGTTGTGGCAGGTGGTCAAGTACCTCTACGGCCCCAAGGGGGTGTTCCCGCGGATCGCCCTGCCCTGGCTGCAATTCTTCAAGCCGGGCTTTCACCCCTGGGACCACGACAACCGCGAGCAACTGCAACGCATCGACGGCCTGGTGCAGGACATCGAACGCACCCGCGCCGCCGCGGCCAAGTGACAAATGCCGGCACGGCGCAACAGCGGCGTGCCGGCATCCCCTGGCGGGCTGCTAACCTGCAACGCACCCTTAGGTGCTGCGAGCCCGCGCGATGATCCTGATTCTGCTGCCCCACGCCGACTACGACCCCAGCGAAAGCAGCCTGCCCTGGCAGGCTGCCCGGGACGCCGGTTTTGCCGCGCAGTTCGCCACCCCCCTGGGGATGCCGGCCTACGCCGATTCGCGCCTGGTGAGCCTGGGGTTCGGCCCGCTCAACCCGTTGTTGATGACCCCGGCGGCCGACCTGGCCCGCTACCACGCCATGACCCGCGACCCGGCCTTTTGCAGCCCTCTGCCCTATGCCGGGGTCGACCCGGCGGCCTACGAGGGCTTGCTGATTCCCGGCGGCCACGCCCGGGGCATGCGCAGCCTGTTGGAATCCGAGGAGGTGCGGCGGATCATCCTGGCCTTCTTCCAGGCCGACAAACCCGTGGCCGCGGTGTGCCACGGCCCCCTGGCCCTGGCACGCTGCATCGATCCGGCCAGCGGGCGCTCGGTGCTCCATGGGCGCAAGGTCACCGCCCTGCTGGCCGGGCCCATGGAG
>NZ_VYKE01000109.1:0-19761 GCF_032424515.1 Pseudomonas sp. JV245A | reverse complement strand
TCGTCACGGCGCCAGGCCAGTTCCACCACCAGTGCCGGGGGCGTCCACTGGCTAGCCAGCTCCACCATCTGGTTCTGATAGGCCGGGTACTGCACCACATGCCGTGGCAGCCAGGCCCAGCCCAGCCCGCGCATCAGCCATTCGGCCAGGACGTAGAAGCTGTCAGCCCGCCAGACCTGGGGGCTGACCTGCTCACCACCGGGGTAGCCACTGGCTTGCGGAGCGATGAGCAACTGCCGGTGTAGCGCCAGCAACTGGCGGTTGACCCTTTTTTCATGGGCCAGCGGATGCCCCACGGCGCAGACAGTGACCATCTCCACACTGCCCAGGGCCCGGCGCTCCAAAGTTTCCGGCATCTGCTCATGGTGAAACAGCAACCCCAGGTCGGCCCGGCGCTCCACCAGTTTGCGCGCTACGTCGCCCTGGGCCCCGCTGGCCAGTTGCACCTCCAGGCTGGGAAAGTGTTCCGCCAGGGCCTCCAGGCTGTCGAGCACCGGCTGATAGGGCATCGCCTCGTCCTGGGCCAGGCGCAACCACGCTTCCTGGCCGCGCATCAAGGCCAGCGCCCGGCCATTGAGGCGGTCGCACTGGCGCAGGATCTCCCGCGCTTCCTGCAACAGTGCACTGCCCGCCTCCGTCAGCCTTGGCTGGCGGCCACTGCTGCGTTCGAACAGGCTCACTCCCAGGTCATCCTCCAGCTGGGCGATGGCACTGCTGATGGCCGATTGCGCCTTGCGCTGCTGGCGGGCCACGGCAGAAAACGAACGCAGTTCGGCGACCCCGACAAACAGGCGCAACTGCTCCAGGTTCCATTGCATGTTCATGGCACAACCTATCTATCATCCAGATAGGTAATGACTTTACCCCATCTGAACTTTCTCTAGAATGCCGACCTCATAAAGCAGTCCCAGCCCCGAGGAACCCTCCCATGAACGCTTACTACTACCTGGCTATCGCCATCTGCGCGGAAGTGATCGCCACTGTTTCAATGAAAGCGGTCAAGGGCCTGAGCACTCCGCTGCCCCTGGCATTGATCATCGTCGGCTACGGCGTGGCCTTCTGGATGCTGACCCTGGTGGTGCATACGGTGCCGGTGGGCGTGGCCTACGCGGTATGGGCCGGCATGGGCATCGTCATGGTGAGCATCGCCGCACTGTTTCTGTACGGCCAGAAGCTGGATATCCCGGCGATGCTGGGCATGGCGCTGATCGTCCTCGGCGTGGTGGTGATCCAGTTGTTCTCGAAAACCGCCGGGCACTAGAAAGCAGCCTCACGCCACACGCCTCAAGCGGCCAGAGTGAGCGCCAAGCTTGCAGCTTGAGGCCTGAGGCTTGAAACTTGCGGCTTCGTTTTACTTACCGAGGTCGCTGCATGCCATCCGCTATTTCCACCGATGTGCTGATTGTCGGCGCAGGCGTCGCCGGTCTCTGGCTCAACGCTCGCCTGCAACGCCTGGGTTTTTCCACCGTGCTGGTGGAAAGCGCCAGCCTCGGCGGCGGACAGAGCGTGAAATCCCAGGGGATCATCCACGGCGGCGCCAAATACGCCCTGCACGGCGCCCTCACTGGCGCCTCCGAGGCCATTGCCGACATGCCACGGCGCTGGCGCGAAGCCCTGGCGGGCAATGGCGAGCTGGACCTGTCCGGCGTGCGCCTACTGTCCGAGGCCCACTACCTCTGGTCCCCCGGCACCCTGGCCGGCAACCTCACCAGCTTCTTCGCCAGCAAGGCGGTACGCGGGCGGGTCGATCAGGTCAAGGGCGAGCAACTGCCCCCGGCCCTGCAGGACAAGCGTTTCAAGGGCAAGGTTTACCGCCTCGCCGAACTGGTAGTGGATGTGCCGAGCCTGATCGAGCGCCTCGCGCACCTGGCGGGAGACAGCCTGCTGGCCGGGCAGAAGATCGAGCCCCTGCTGGAGAACGGCCAACTGCTGGGCCTGCGGGTCGACGGCCGGGAAATCCGCGCGCAACGCATTGTTCTCAGCGCCGGAGCCGGCAACGCCGAGCTGCTGCAAGCGGCCGGCCTGAGCCAGCCCGCCATGCAAAGGCGACCATTGCACATGGTGCTGGTCAAGGGCCCGAGCCTGAAACCGCTGTACGCCCACTGCCTGGGCGGCGGGCCAAAACCACGGATCACCGTCACCACTCACCCGGCCGCCGACGGCCAGTGGGTCTGGTACCTGGGGGGCGATATCGCCGAAGCCGAGGGCGTGGCCCGGGAACCGGCAGCGCAGATTGCCGCAGCCCAGAAGGAACTGGGGCAACTGCTGCCCTGGATCGACCTGAGCCAGGCGCAATGGGCCACCCTGCGGGTCGACCGCGCCGAACCGGCACAGTCGGGCCTGGCCCGCCCGGACAACGCCTTCCTCGCCGAGCAGGATCGCCTGCTGGTGGGCTGGCCGACCAAGCTGGCCCTGGCACCGGACTTCGCCGACCGGGTCCTGGCTGCCCTGGAGCGCGACGGCATTCGCCCCGCCGCCGCCCAGGCCCTGCCCGAACTGCCCAAGCCGCCCCTGGCGCAACCAGCCTGGGAGCAACTGCTGCCATGAGCCAGCCAACCCTGCACGATCTGCATCGCCCCTTGGGCAGCACCGGCCTGCTGGTGTCGCCCCTGGGTCTGGGCACGGTGAAACTGGGCCGCGACCAGGGCGTGAAATACCCCAACGGCTTCCAGATCCCCGACGACCAGGAGGCCCGCATGCTGCTCAAGCTGACCCGCGACCTGGGCATCAACCTGATCGACACCGCTCCGGCCTACGGCCGCAGCGAAGAGCGCCTGGGCCCGCTACTGCGCGGCCAGCGCCAGGAATGGGTGATTGTCAGCAAGGTCGGCGAAGAGTTCGCCGATGGCCTGTCGCGGCACGATTTCAGCGCGGCCCATACCCGGATGTCCGTGGAGCGCAGCCTGCAACGCCTGGAAACCGACTTCATCGACCTGGTGCTGGTGCATTCCGACGGCAACGACCTGGCGATCCTCGAGCAGTGCGAGGTCTACCAGGCCCTGGCGCAGCTCAAGCAGGAGGGCAAGATCCGTGGCTTCGGCTTCTCCGGCAAGACCGTAGACGGCGGCCTGAAGGCCCTGGAGCAAGGCGATTGCGCCATGGTTACCTACAATCTGAACGAACAGGCCGAGCGGGCAGTCATTGACTACGCTACCGCTCACCACAAGGGCATCCTGGTGAAAAAGGCGCTTGCCAGCGGCCACGTCTGCCTGAGCCCGGGCATCGATCCCGTGCGGGCCAGCTTCGAGCTGCTGTTTGACCGGCCCGGTGTCGCCAGTGCTATTGTCGGGACCATCAATCCCTTGCACCTGGCCCATAACGTGTCGACTGTGGCGCAGGTCCTTGGCAAGAACTGATGCCGCCGACGCGGCCGACCCCGACGCAAGAAGGAGCCGAGATGTCGCGACCGCTCATTAGAAAGAACCCCAGCAACTTCAAGACCCTGCCCCTGTTCGTCGAAGCGACTCCCGAAGGCTTGAGCTACCAGAGCGTCGGAATGCCGCTGAACTTCGCCCAGACCCTGCAGCGCCGGCGCGCGGTGACGGTGGCCGACAATCAGCGCTTCGCCCTGGAGCTGGCCAACCTCGGAGTCTCGGTGCGCCTGACCCTGCACTGGCAGAACCGCGACTACTGGGTGCTGGTGCGCCAGCGCCGCCAGGATCGCGGCGATGTGGTGCTCAAGCTGATTTCCGGCTATGTCCCGGCTCACGAGCTCAACCTGCCACTGCATACCGCGATCCAGGAAATTGCCGAGGAATGCCTGCTGGAAACCCCCGAAGGCTGGCTCGGTGGGCGCTTCAACGACACCTGGCTGCCCGCGCCCTACGCCGGCGCCCTGCACTATCGCGAGGCCCTGCCCTTTCGCCTGACCCCGCTGTCCGGGGCGGCGCTGCCGGTGCGCTGTGGCAACCTGCAGTTGCTGGAGCGTCCCCGGGCCTATGTGCACCTGCCCACCGCCTCACTGCAGTTGATCTACGACCTGCGCCTGGACGTGCCGAGGGAAGCCAAGTCCCTGAGCCTGTTCCACGTCGACGAGCGCCTGGAGGGCGACCAACTGGTGGCACGGCTGGACCGCAAGCGCCCGGACCTGTACCTGATGCCCCTGGACAACGGCGAGCCCTGCGCCGAGCTCTACACCCTGAAGAAAGACCAGTTGCATCCGGCCAGCACCCGCGGCCTGTACCTGGCGGAAAGCTTCGCCCAGCAGGAAGGCTGGGTGGTGAGTGACGAGCGGATTCGCTGGAAGGACTGGCTCAGGCAGCGGGGCCTGGAGCCACCGCAAAAGGCGTCGAAGCTATCGCGGCTAACCGGCCGGGCCCGGCAGATCCTGCGCAAGATCGTCCCCGGCAACGCCCGGCGCCAGGGCTGAGGCAAAAAAAGGCGCCTGCAACAGGCGCCTTTTTTGCGGACCGCAAGGCCGTTACTCGGCCTTGTCGGTCTTGCGGATCTTCTCGACGATAGCCGTGGTCGAGCTGTTTTCCACAAGCCCCAGCACCTTAACGGTGCCGCCATAGGCACCGACTATATCGGCACCTACAACCTGGTCGATGGAATAGTCACCGCCCTTCACCAGCACGTCCGGCCGAACCTGGGACAGGAGGTTTTCCGGGGTGCCTTCGGGGAAACTGATCACCCAGTCCACCGCCCCCAGCCCCGCCAGCACCGCCATGCGCCGGTCGACACTGTTGATCGGACGGCCAGGGCCCTTGAGGCGGCTGACCGAAGCGTCATCGTTGATCGCCACGATCAACCGGTCGCCCTGGGCTCGCGCCTGTTCCAGGTAGGTCACGTGCCCGGCATGCAGGATGTCAAAGCAGCCGTTGGTGAAGACGATCTTCTCGTTGTGGGCTCGGGCATCATCGATGGCCAGCAACAACTGGTCGAGGCTCAGCACCCCGCGCTCGGAGCCTTCCTCGCGCTGGATCGCCCGGCGCAGTTCGGGAGCACTGATGGCGGCGGTACCCAGCTTGCCAACCACGATGCCGGCCGCCAGATTGGCCAGGCCCACTGCGTGGGGCAGCTCTTCGCCGGCGGCAATGGCGGCCGCCAGGGTGGAGATCACCGTATCCCCGGCACCGGTAACGTCGAACACTTCCCGGGCCCGGGCTGGCAAGTGCATGGCCGGGTGGTCGGGGCGCAACAGGGTCATGCCATGTTCGCCACGGGTCACCAGCAGCGCCCCCAGCTCCAGGTCATGCATCAACTGCGCGCCCTTGCTCACCAGTTCGTGCTCGTCGGCGCAGCCGCCGACGATGGTCTCGAACTCGCTGAGGTTCGGCGTGATCAGGCTGGCGCCGCGGTAGATGGAGAAATCCTTGCCCTTGGGGTCCGCCAGCACCGGAATGCCCCGGGCCCGCGCAGCGGCGATCAGCACTTGGTGATTGCGCAGCGCGCCCTTGCCGTAGTCGGACAACACCAGCACCTTGATCCCGTCGAGCAGGGCATCGACCTCGGCCGCCAGGGCCAGGGCGTCGGTGGCGAAGGGTTCTTCGAAATCGATACGCAACAACTGCTGGTGACGGCTCATGACCCGCAGCTTGACGATGGTCGGCTGGTGCTTGATGCGCTGGAACAGCGCACGCACGCCCGCGCCTTGCAGGCTGTTGGCCAGGCTGTCGGCGGCTTCATCGTCGCCGGTCACGCCCACCAGGGAGGCCGGCGCGCCGAGGGCAGCGATGTTCAGGGCAACGTTGGCGGCACCGCCGGGGCGATCCTCGATTTGCTCGACCTTGACCACCGGCACTGGCGCCTCAGGGGAAATCCGTGAGGTACCACCATGCCAGTAACGGTCGAGCATGACATCGCCGACCACCAAGACGGGGGCTTGATCGAATCGCGGCATGGACAACTTCATGGAGCATCCCACATACAAAATGAACAGGGGCGCGATATTAACACAGGGTTGGCGCCGCCTAGTTCTATGCCTTGAATGGGGCCGACGAAGAATTCTTGCCGCTTATTTACGGGGCAGCAGTTGCAGCAGGCGGCGGATCGCCTCCGGCAGTGCCACGGTCGCCGTGTCGATCTCGCAATCGGCCTGCAACGGCGCTTCATAGGGGCTGTCGAGCCCGGTGAAGTCCTTGATCCGCCCCTCCAGCGCAGCCTGGTACAACCCTTTGGGGTCACGCCGGGCACAGGTGTCAAAAGGTGTACTGACGTACACCTCGATGAATTCCCCCGGGCCGAACAGCGCGCGGGCGGCATCGCGCTCGGCGCGAAACGGCGAGATCGCCGACACTATGACCAGCAGGCCGGCGTCCACCATCAACCGCGCCACCTCGGCCATGCGGCGGATATTCTCCTTGCGCGCCTCGGCCCCCATTCCCAGGTCACTGCACAGGCCACCGCGAACGTTGTCACCGTCGAGGACGAAGGTGTGCATACCCAACTCGTTGAGCCGCAGCTCCAACAGATTGGCCAGGGTCGACTTGCCGGCCCCCGACAATCCGGTCAGCCAAAGACAGCAGGGTTGCTGCTGCTTGAGGGCGGCCCGGGCCTCGGTGGACAACGACAGGCTGTAGGGACGGATTTGCGGGCACTCCAGCGGTACACAGGCAAGCTTATTCATAACCGAGCATCTCGTAGTCGCGTTGATAGACCCGGCGCACCAGGCGCCGGGTGCGTACCGAACAGATATCCCTGACGGGGGTGCTATGGCGCTGCTGGGTGCTGTTGACATGGGGCAGTCGGGTCTGGACCTGCAACTGCTCGCACAGCAGTTGGAAATCTCGCTGCAGGTGCTCCTGATAGCCGACGAAATCCAGGGCCAGGCGGCCCAGGGAATCGGTGAGAAAATCGCTCTGGGCAGCAAAGTGCATCTGCTTGTGGATGGTTTCCGGGTGCAGCCAGCGGCCGATAAAGTCATCGAAGTCGCGGTAATGCCCTACCAGCGCCTGGGCTGCCTGGTCCCGTCGGCCGAGGCGATTGCCCCGCAGGAAAGCGTAGGCCGAGTAGGCGCGCTCCAGGGGATCGCGCACGAAGGCAAACTTGAAGCTGCTGGAAAAGGCCTGGGGAAACTGCTGCTCGTACCAGTACAACGGCAGGTGCCCGGGCATCCAACCGTCGAACAATGCCGAACAGATGCTGCTGCCCGCGCACTTGGGGACATGAATGAACAGGCAGGAGTGCCGGGAGAAGGCATCAGGAAAGCGCACATTGGCCGACATGGACTTGTTCACCACTTGGCGATCCACCACCGACAGGCGCCCAAGCAGGAAATTGCGCTGGGTCTTGGGTAATAACTTCCACACAAAGCGTTGCAACATTCTGCTACCCACGCGAGAGGGATGGCCCCCTCGATCTGTTCAAAGATTCAGGCGGGAACCATAACAAGCGGGAAACGCAGAATTATTTAGGCTTGGTCAAGACTGTAAGGAAGCGGCTACAAATGATGCCAAGGTGCCTTGCACACCAAGGCCCCGGGGAGCGAGCCGGCTCGCTCCCCGGAACAGGTCAGGCGATTCCGCTGGGCGCGGGCTCTTCCAGGCCCATGGCATGCAGCCGCGAGTAGTAGCCGTTCTGTGCCAGCAACTGGGCATGGCTGCCGCGCTCGACAATCCGCCCCTGGTCCATGACCAGGATCAGGTCGGCTTTCTCGATGGTCGACAGGCGGTGGGCAATCACCAGGGTGGTGCGGCCCTTCATGACCTTGTCCAGGGCGGCCTGGATGTGCCGCTCGGATTCGGTGTCCAGGGCCGAAGTGGCCTCGTCGAGAATCAGCAGCGGGGCGTTCTTCAGCAAGGCCCGGGCAATCGCCAGGCGCTGGCGCTGGCCACCTGAAAGCAGTACGCCGTTCTCCCCTACCTGGGTATCCAGGCCTTCGGGCAACTGGGCAATGAAGTCCATGGCATAGGCATCGGCGGCGGCCTTCTCGATGTCCTCACGCGGCGCACCGGCCAGGTCACCGTAGGCAATGTTGTTGGCCACGGTGTCACTGAACAGCGTGACGTGCTGGGTAACCTGAGCAATATGCCGACGCAGGTTCAGCAGGCGGAAGTCTTCGACCTCGGTGCCATCCAGAAGAATCTGGCCCTTGTCGTGGTGGTAGAACCGCGGAATCAGGTTGGCCAGAGTCGACTTGCCACTGCCGGAACGCCCCACCAGCGCCACCATTTTCCCGGGCTCGATACTGAAGCTGATGTCATCGAGCACCTGCCGTTCGGTTCCCGGGTAGGTGAAACTCAGGTTGCGCACCTCCAGGTGCCCATTGATGCTGGCGCGCTCGACGGTGCCGCGATCGACCTCAGGCTCGACGTCCAACTGCTCGAAGATGCTCTCCGCACCCGCCACGCCTTTCTGGATCGTTGAGCTGACTTCGGACAGCTGGCGGATCGGCTTGGGCAGCAGACCGGCCATGGTGATATAGGCCACCATTTCACCGGCAGAAGCATCACCGCGCAGATACAGCACCAGGAACATCAGCACCGCCATGGCGCTGTAGATCACCAGTTGCAACAGTGGGGTGTAGATGGCGCCGGTACGGGTCATGCGCAGTTGCTTGTCAGTGTTGCCCTGGCTGGCCGCAAGAAAACGCTGCTGCTCATAGGTCTCGCCGCCAAAGCTGCGAACCACGCGATAGCCCTGGATGGTTTCCGAGGCAACATGGGTCACATCACCCATGGCCACCTGGATCTTCTTACTCTGCTTGCGGAATTTCTTGCTGGCGGTGCGGACCATGACCGCGATCAGCGGCAGGATGGCGATCATCACCAGGGTCAGGCGCCAGTTCATCCACAACAGCGAGGCGAACAGGAAGATCACGGTCATGCCTTCGCGGATCACCACCTTGATCGCGTCCGTCGCCGCCCCCGTGACCATGGTCACGTTGAAGGTGATACGCGAGATCAGGTGCCCGGAGTTGTGCTTGTCGAAGTAACGGTTGGGCAGGGTCAACAGGTTGTTGAACAGTTGCACCCGCAAATCGTGCACCAGCCCCAGGGATACCTTGGCCAGGAAGTAGTTGCCCAGGTAGGAGCCCAGGCCTTGCCAGGCAGCGATCAGCACGATCAGCAGCGGCACCGCTTGGAGCAACTGCATGTCGCGCAGATAAGGCACACCGGGAAACAGCACCGCCTGAGGGTTGGACAGGCCGTCGACGAAATACTTGAGGATGTAGCCGAGCATGGGCTGAGTCGAAGCGAAGATCAGGAACCCGACGATGCTGATGAGAAACAGACCAATATAGGGCCGCACATAGCCGAGCAGACGGAAGTAGATTTTCAAGCTCGAGGGGCTTGCGTCAGGACTGGAGTCGGTCATATCACGCGAATGTCGTCAAAAAGGAGGCTGACTTTAGCACAGCTTGTTCGCGGTACTGGCACTCCCATAGGCCCGAGATTGTTCAGCTGACCAACGACACCGCCAGCCATAAGTCGTTATGATTGCCAGCTTAACTTCCGGGATGAACGTTCAAGCATGCAACCCAATGCCCTTCACAACACGGCCAATCGAGTATTCGATTTCATTTGCCTGTGGATTCTGCCGATCGGTTATCTACTGCTTCTCTGTGCGATGTTCTTCCTTCCGGGGCGCAGTGGATTGCACAAGCTGTACTACGGACTGTTCAGCATCCCGACGCTGATCGCGCTGTGCATGCGTCCCGGCGAAATCAAGAACCTGCTGCGCGAGCCTATTTTCATCGCCGTACTGCTGTTTTGCAGCTGGGCCCTGATCAGCCTGGCCTGGAGCCCGCCAGTCGATAGCGTGGCTGGCGAGTTCAAGACGCCCCTGCACCTGCTCATGCTCTTTGCCGGTTGCAGCCTGCTGCTCAGCTATCGCCGGGACATTGTGCAACCGCTGCTTTTCTGTGCGGCAACCGTGGCCCTCCTTGCCTCGCTCTTCAATCTGTATGCGTTCAGCAAGGTCTATGCCCCCGGCACACGCATGATTGGCAGCGGCGCCTTCGACAACCCTCTGCTGAGCTCCCACGTCTTCGGGTTCTTCCTGGTCTACTGGCTCTGGCTCAGCATGACCTGCCAGCGCATGCGGGTCCTTTTCCTCAGTGTCCCGGCCATGGGCATCATGTTCGCCACGGTGATTGCGACTGGCTCGCGTACTCCACTAGTGGCCTTGACACTAGCCGCTGCCTGGATCTGCTTTATCTGCTGGAACCGCCGCTCGTTGCTGCTGCTCGCGGCGATGCTGATTGGCGGGACAACCGTGCTGTTGCTGTTCTCGCAAATGCTGGGCGAGCGTGGCAACTCCTACCGCTTTGAGATCTGGGCACTGATGCTCAACTACATTGCCGCCCACCCATGGATCGGCCACGGTTACAACGCGGACCTGGTGGTAGATGTCGGCATTGGCTATCTCCTGGCAGAACCTCATAATTTTGCATTGGGCGTGCTGTACTACGTCGGCATCATCGGCTTGCTTCCCTGGCTGTTCATGCAAGCCTGGGGCTTGTTCAAGAGCTGGCAATTACGAAGCGCTCCGCTGTTCATCCTGGCCTCGACCTGGCTCATGTTCGGTATCGGCGCCGGCCTGACAGAGGGAGGAGGGATTCTTTCCCGGCCCAAGGAGCACTGGTTCCTGCTGTGGATTCCCCTGGCCCTGATTGCCGCCTTGTGCATCAGCCAGCGAGCCAGGCGCACACCGGTCCTGACCTGCCAGGTACTCACACCAGCTGCCGCCGAGCAGCTCACCGCCAACGCCCAGGTAATAGAATCCGATGGCCTCGGGCCCAAGGTCCTGCAGTTGGAGGATGGCAGCTTCTTCAAGCTGTTCCGGCCGCGGCGCTGGTACACCTCTGGCGGTTTCAATCCCTACTCGGAGCGCTTTGCCACAAACAGCGAGCAACTACGCGATCTAGGAATCACTACTCCAAGCATCCTGGGCTTGTATCGTCTCGCGGATGGCAGCAACGCCGTACGTTACCAGCCACTGCCTGGACGAACCCTGCGCCAGTGCCTGCACTCCGCGGACTCGCCGCAGGCGCGCGCTAGCCTGATCAAGAGCTTTGGCACCTTCATGGCCGCCCTGCACGAACAGGGCGTGTACTTCCGCTCTCTGCATCTGGCGAATGTGCTGGTCCTGGACAATCGTCAGTTTGGACTGATCGACCTGGCCGACCTGCGTGTTTACCCATCATCGCTGAGAACCTCATTGCGCCAGCGCAACCTGCGCCACATGCAACGCTATCCCGAAGACAGCCAATGGCTTTTCCAGGAGCACCTGAAGGCATTGCAGGAAGGTTACGCTCAGCGCACTTCAACCGAGCGGGCCAACCTGCTGCTACAACCACCAGCAGCCAAGGGCCTCAAGGGCGCCCATTAGGCAATAGCCCGAATTGAACGCAAAAAAAGACAGCCTCTCGGGCTGTCTTTTTTTTGCGGTGTACCGCCCTTCCAGAGCGCCGTAGCTCTTCAGTCTTTTTCCAGAGGAGAAAAGAACAGGCGGGCCAATCCACGCCAGGTTTTCTTGTTCCAGGCCCTGAGGGGGATCTGTGCCAGCAGTTCGCGCGCCAGCTTGCGATCCCGATTGGAGACTTTGAGGAACATCGAACTGAGGAACTTGTAGCGCACTTCCTCATACAGCGGGTGGTCGCTGAACAGGGCGTAGGAACGCAGGATGTTGTCGATCATGAACCGGTGATTCTTGTAGGAATTGGTGGCGTGCTTGCGATACCGCGCCATCAACACGTTCAAGCCATCGATGAAATAGCCGGCCCGGGTGATCTTCAACTCGATCAGCAGGTCTTCAAGGCGGATATTCGGATCGAAACCGCCGACCTTTTCCAGGGCCTCACGACGAATCATCAGGGTCGGAGCCGGTGGATAGGGCTTGCGCTCAAGGAACATGTCGTCGAAGTCCAGGCGCCGGAACGGCACGTCACGGCGCTGGCGCTTCTCGGGAAACAGGTTGCCGTCGCTGTCGATCAGCTCGATATTGCCCGCGCAGATCCCCACCTCAGGCTTGCCATCCATGTAGGCCACCTGAGTCGCAATGCGCTCGGGCAGCATGATGTCGTCGGAGCCGAAGGGCACGATCAGGCTGCCCCTGGACCGTGCAATGGCACCATTGAGAGTGTTGGTCAGGCCCTGATTCTGCTGGACCCGGAAGTCGAAGCCATGCTGCTCCTGCAGGCGCCGGATACGCTCGACACTGTCATCGCTGGAACCGTCATCCACCACCAGCAGCTCGATGTTCGGATAGGTCTGGTTGAGCACACTGAGAATGCTTTGCTCAATGTAGGGCGCGTGGTTGTAGGAGGCGATAATCACCGTCACCACAGGTTGCTGGTCTGTCATTGCTGCCTCTTGCCCGCTTGACTCAAGCCGGAGTCGATCAATTGCCGGTACTCCTCGCGGAACACCTCGATATCGTGTTCTTTCTGCAGATAGGCATAGGCCTGCTGGCCCTTGGCGGCCAGTTCCTCGTCGGACAGCCCGAGATAGGCATCCAGCGCGGCTACCAGCGCCGGCACATTGGCCGGCTCCACGGCCAGGCCGCCAGCCCCCTCGATCAGGGGCAGCATGGCCGGCACGTTCGAGGCGATCACCGGCAACTGCCCGCTCATGCCTTCAAGCAAGGCCAGGCCCAGCCCCTCGGCGAGCGACGGCATGGTCCAGATATCGAAGGCCCGCACGTATTGCAGGGCGTTCTCCCTGAAACCCAGCAGGTGAGCCCGGCCCTGCAGCCCCAGGCGCTCGATTTCAGCGCACAGATTGGCTTCCTCACGACCGGCACCAATGATTGCCAACTGAGTTTGCGGGTACTTGTCCTTGAGTTGAGCAAAGGCCTGCAGCAGATAGGTATGACCCTTGACCGGCACCAGCCGGCCCAAGGCACCAATCAGCCGCACATCGGGGGCCAGCCCCAGCAACTCCCGGGAGCGCTCGCGGGAATGCTGCAAGGCCTCTGCCTGTTCGATATCGATGGCGTTGGTGATCGCCCAGGTGTTCTGGTCGGTGAAACCGCATTGGCAATCGAGCAGGTACTGCTTGACGGCCGGGGACACACCGACAAAGTGCCAATGCCGATCGATCAGACGCTGGGTCTGGCGGCGCCGATAAAGCCGGTCGTACTCACCGAAACCGTGGGAAATTCCTATGCACAATGGCACCTTCAACCAGCGGTTGAGGGCCAGCATCATGTTCACCGGCTTGAAGCGGTTGCAGATCACCACATCGAACTTTTCCTTGCGGCAGAACTGAAACAGCCGCCACATGGCCCGCAGGCGCATGCCCTTGAGGGATTTGTCGGAAAACTCGAAATACACCGAATGTGCGGCGCGGCTTACCGGATCGTTCGGCCCGGGGCGCCCCCGCAGGAACGCTGCAGTGACTTCGTAACGCTCAGCCGGCAAGGCCTTGACGATCTGCTCGGCGAGGTCGGCGAAGTCGTGGGACTTGACGTTGTAGTCCGGCTGCAACTGCAGGACCTTGAAGCGCTGACTCATAACTATCCCCGGTGAAAACCTGTGGCATCGATGATCCAGGACGGCTCGCTGGCCAGGGCCCGAACCGACTGCGCATCAGGCTCTGGCAACTGCGACCACTCATTGCGCTTCCAGCACACAAAGTGGAAATACGGGAAACTGCGGTCGCCGTCGCGGTCATTGGTCAGATGCCCATCCTTCCAGTACCAGCGCGTCGGAAAATCACGGCTGCCGTCATGCCACTTGATGACTCCGCCCGGCGTGCTGAAGGCCTCGGTGAACTCACTGCGGCGGCGCCATGGATTGAACTTGCCCACCAGCTTGAACAGCGGCTCAGGAAAATTCTTGCGCCAGAGGAAAATCCGACTGAACGCCCCTTCATCCAGTGCGTGATGCTGCTGGTCGGTAAAGCGCGTCTGCCAATCCTTGATCTGCCTGAACAACTCAAGCTTGCGTGCAGTATTGCGTATCAGGCACAAGTGCCCGGCGACACGCCGTTCATGGGTGGAGAACAGGTCATACCCCGCCAGGCGATCCGCAGTGAAATAGGCCCGCAGGTCACCGTAGACCAGGTCGATATCGCCGAAGGCCCAGAAGTCGTAGCCCTCCAGACGATCAATATGGATGTACCCCATTGCCGGCCTGATATCACAGAGCTTGTAGGCAGCATTGGGCGCAAAGTCGATCTCCAGGCGCCGGGATACCAAAGCGCAGTACTCAGCAAAGCTCATGCTTTCTAGCTTGACGTTCGGCGGCAGATTGTCCGGGGTCCCGCAGTCGCTGAAAAAGAGCCAGTCGATATCCGGATTCCGGCGGCAGCTTTCGAGAAAAAACGGCATCCAGAATGGCCAACGCCCGAAGTAGGGCATGAGAAACAAGATTCGCGGGCGAGGATTGATCACAAAGGACTCACTGTCGGATTGGGGCTACAAAACGCCCCCATGGTTATGTCGGTTTATCGCTGTTGCAATAGCCAGAACAGCTCATGGCGTCTGACCGCCTTGCGAAAGAACTCATTCTCCCCAAGTGCTGAAGGCATCCTACTGGCCATAAGCCATTGTATCGACCTGCGCAGGCGTCGCTTGAACGGCATTTTCGGTTGCAGGTCATGCATCATGCCCAAGGCCATGGCCTTGTCATACTGCTCGCCCTGGGACAGTGACAAGCACCAGGGGCGCAACACCGGCGTCGACTCGAACACCGGCGGCAACGCAATGCCTGCGCCCGAATCCCCCATGGGCCAGCGGTCGTTGTCATGCAGGTGATTGGCGTAGCCAAGGATAGTGGTCGGCTGCCAGGCCAGCCCTTCCAGGGCTTGCATGACCGCCTCGCGAGCACAGATGTGATCGGGATGAGGGTCCAGCGTCGGGTGCGGCAGCACTATCACCTCAGGGCGCGCCTTGAGCAGCAGCTCACGCAGGTCGGCCAGGAGATTGTTCCAGGTCGGCAACCCGTCCTGGTCGGCGGGCAGCGGGAATGGATTGAACTGGCGGAACAAGCGGATATCGCTCAGTTGCGCCTCGCGAGAGGCCACCGGCTGTTCAGGGGAGGCCTGCATGGCAGGCAGCTGCAGGCAGAAATAGCCCAACTGCACGCAATGGGATTCAGGCACCCCGGCCCAGCGCGGCACAGTAATACTGTCCCAGGCCCGCAAGCGCCCCTTGATCCGCGCCGCCTCTGCCGGGTTCATGCCCATGGCCTGGTAATGCTCAGCCTCGATTTCGCCTGCGGTGAGGGTCACGATCCAGGCCTCGTCGGCCTGGCTGTACAGACCGAAGGCTGCCAACTCGGCATCGTCGGCATGGGGAGCGATCACCATCACCCGCTGGCGCCGGTAGTCGGGATCCCGCCAGGACATCAGTTGCGGCTGGATGCGGAGCCGACAGAAGCGCCCGCGCAACCTCAGCTCGCCACTGACCAGGGAACTGGCCAGGCCGCTGAGGTTGAGGTAGCGCAGGCCATTGACCCCGCGCTCGAACACCTGACGATCGGCAAGCGGACCGCCCGACACCTCAACAGCCGGGTCGAGAAAACGTCCCAGCCATGAACTCTTGACGTGCACGCCCAGAACCAGGGTTTCATTCCCGGCCAGCGCCAGCGGCGCCTCCAGCAACAGGTGACCCGCTTCAAGGCGCACAGCGGCCTGCTGGGCATCGCTGCCGAAGTCGTAGCAGTAATCATCCTTGGGCGAATAGAACAGATGATCGGCAAACCAGGCTTCATGGGCCAGCCAGGCCAATACCGCCAGCAATACCGGCGCCCACCAGGCCACCAGGATGCCGACCACCAATAGCAGCACCAGCCCGATCAACAGAGCGATTCGTTTATTGCGCCGGTGGCGCTTGAGCAGTTGTTGCTTGCGACTCATGGGCTGACTCACACCTGGAAAACCGGCACAGGGTTGCACCAACGGTCCTTGTATTCACGGTCGGCACGCCCGAAGGAGAAACGCAGTGGCTTGTTCAGGGCACGGGCCTGTTCCCAGGCACTCTGGGTGTTGAGAAAACTCAGCACGCTGCCGGGGCTGAACTCACGGGTCTCGGGGTCTACCCCACCGTTCACGTACTCGACGCTGATCCACTCCGGCGCTTCGACCCGGTAGATCAGTTGCACGGCAATCGGCGCGCCGTTGAGGAAGATCACCGAACCGATCAGCAGCTCGCGCAGGCGCTCCAGCACCTCGGCCATACGCTCGGCACCGGTGGCGGCAAAGCCCCAGCGGCGCTGGAACAGGTCGCTGTAGATCGCCGCCAGCTCGGGGCTGCTGAAATCACTGACCGGGCGCACAACCCCGCCCGCCTCTTCCAGCAGGCGCAGCTCACGACGCTGGTTGTAACGAAACTTCTTCGACAGCTCTTCCGGCGTCCTGGCCATGGCCAGCTGTTCAGCCTGGGGCTTGAGGCCGGTCAGGCGCCCCTCGTTCAATACGGACAGGTAACGCCCACGATGGCGCAACACCGCCTGAGCATCGGCAGCGGCGGGCAGGATCAGCTCGGCATTGCCGATATCGAACAGGCCCTTCTTGCCGGCCCGCTTGAGCACGTCCTTGGACAGTGCCAGGTCGCGCCCCCAGGTGGCAATGGCCGCCTGCAATTGGCCGTTGCGCTCCCAGGCCAGGTAGCGCACCGGGATCTGCGCCAGGTCCGCCAACTGCTCCACCACCAGGGGATGGGTTGCCACACTGCCACCGAACCGCTGCCAGGCATCGGCGTAGGTCGATGCGTCAATGACTGACCAGCCACGTTCGCGCCAGCCTTGAAATCGATTGAGCATCAGCCCCTCGCGGTCAGATCGGTGACTTGCGGCAAACGCCAGAATACGTCGCGTACAGCACGGTCGGAGAAGCGCTCGCGCAAGCGATCGAGCATCAGCTCGGCACAGACCCGGCGCTGGTGATCGTCCATCGCGGCCAGATGCTGAAGCCCCTGGGCCATATGTTCAACGTCGCCCAGGGGGAACAGGATGCCCACTCCCTCGACCACTTCCCGGGCACCGCCACAGGCGGTGGCCAGCAGCGGCACGCCGGCGGCCATGGCCTCCAGCAGGACCATGCCAAAAGGCTCGTGGTCGGAGCTCAAGGCAAACACATCGAAAGCGCGGAAATAGCGTCGGGCCTGAGGCACCTGCCCGAGGAACAGCACGCGATCGGCAATCCCCAGCTCGCGGGCCAGGGACTTCAGGTCTTTTTCCAGACGCCCGGTTCCGAGAATCGCCAGTTGGCTGTGCGGCGGCAATTGCGGCAAAGCCGCGGCAAAGCCACGCAGCAAGGTGGCCTGGTCCTTGTCCGGGTGCAGGCGCCCGACGTTGCCGACAATCCAGGCATCGGCGGACAGGCCCAGCTCGCTGCGCGCCTGGGCAGCGTTCAGTTGCTCGGCCTGCAGTGCCTCAAGGTCGATACGGTTGTACAGGGTCTGAATGCGCTGCGCCGGCCATTTCGGCAGGCAGGCACGCATGTCGTCACGCACCGCATCGGACACCCCGAGCAGGCTCAGGCGCTTACGGAACAGTTGGGCGAAGAGCTTGCGGCTGCCGCGCTTGTAATCGGAAAACGCATGATGGACACCGATCACCGGCAAGCCGGTACCCAGCAAGGCGATATAGATCGGCTTGAAGCGGTGAGCGATGCAGAAGCTGAAATTGCGTGACGCGGCGATCTTGCGCAGGTCGCGGATGGCGCCCAGCTTCAGGCCGCGGATGGCCTTGGAGCTGTATTCCATGAACAGCACTTCATCAGACGCGCAGCCCGCGGCGACATCGGCATCGGCGGCCCCGGTGAGAAACACCGTGGTCACTCGATAGCCGCTGCCCGCGAACAGGTTGGCGTATTGCCGGGCACAGTCCAGGAACGGCCCGTCATAGCCGTGGCAGAACTGCAGCACATGGCGTTCAGCCGAGCGTGTCATAAGGGTCCACGCCGTCTTTGACCACCAGAATGTCTTCCATGATCAGGTACTGCAGGTCGGACCCGTAGAACATGTTCAGGGCATCGGTAGGCGAACAGATCATCGGCTCGCCACGGCGGTTCAACGAGGTGTTCAGCGACACGCCGTTGCCGGTCAGTACTTCCAGGGCCTTCATCATGTCGTAGTAGCGCGGGTTGTATTCGCGCTTGAGCACCTGGGCCCGGGACGTGCCGTCCTCGTGGACCACTTCCGGCACCCGGGTCTTCCACTCTTCAGCCACTTCGAAGGTGAAGGTCATGAACGGCGCCGGGTGATCGACCTTGATCATCTGCGGGCCGACGGTGTCGAGCATCGACGGGCAGAAAGGCCTCCAGCGCTCGCGGAACTTGATCTGTTCGTTGATCCGGTCGGCCACGCCAGTGGCGCTCGGGCAACCGATGATCGAACGGCCGCCCAGGGCACGCGGACCGAACTCCATGCGGCCCTGGAACCAGGCCACCGGGTTGCCATCCACCATGATCTTGGCGATACGCTCCGGGGTGTTGTCGATCTGCCGCCAGGCTGGCTTGTTCGGGTGGCGGGCACAGGCCGCGATCACGTCTTCGTTGCTGTAGGACGGGCCGAGATAGACATGCTCCATCTT
The DNA here is from genome assembly GCF_032424515.1 of Pseudomonas sp. JV245A. Classification (NCBI taxonomy): domain Bacteria; kingdom Pseudomonadati; phylum Pseudomonadota; class Gammaproteobacteria; order Pseudomonadales; family Pseudomonadaceae; genus Pseudomonas; species Pseudomonas sp. JV245A. The sequence continues at coordinate 1,337 of NZ_VYKE01000109.1, read as the reverse complement.
CTCTACCGGCACCCCACGGGCATGGGAAACGTACGCCGCGGCACCAACGGCGGTACCGGCATCGCCGGAAGCCGGCTGCACGAACAGCTCCTTGACCTCGGGACGGGCAATGATCTTCTGGTTCAGCTTGACGTTCAGCGCACAGCCGCCGGCGAAGGCCAGCTTGCCGGTTTCCTTGAGGATGTCGCCCAGGTAATGGTCGATCATCTGCAGGGCCAGCTTCTCGAACAGCGCCTGCATGCTCGCCGCGTAGTGGATGTACGGCTCGTCGGCGATGTCGCCTTCGCGCTTGGGACCCAGCCACTCGATGAGTTTTGGCGAGAAGTAGAAACCCTTGCCCTTCTCTTTGTAGCGACGCAGGCCGATGACGTTGGCGTAATCGGTGTTGATCACCAGCTCGCCGTTTTCAAAACTGGCCAGGCGCGAGAAATCGTATTTGCTGGCATCGCCGTACGGCGCCATGCCCATGACCTTGAACTCGCCGTCGAGCATCTCGAAGCCGAGGAACTCGGTGATCGCGCCATAGAGGCCGCCCAGGGAGTCCGGGTCGAAGAATTCCTTGATCTTGTGGATCTTGCCGTTTTCGCCGTAGCCGAAGAAGGTGGTGGCGTACTCACCCTTGCCGTCGATCCCGAGGATCGCGGTCTTCTCCGTAAAGCCCGAGCAGTGGTAGGCACTGGAGGCGTGGGCCAGGTGGTGTTCCACCGGCTCGATCTTGACCTTTTTCGGGTCGAAGCCCAGCTGCTCCAGGCACCAGACGATCTTATTGCGGTAGCGCTTGTAGCGACGGTTACCCATCAGGATCGCGTCCAGGGCGCGGTCCGGGGCGTACCAGTAGCGCTTGGCGTAGTGCCAGCGAGCCTTGCCGAACAGGCTGATCGGGGCAAACGGAATCGCGACTACGTCAACGTCGGAAGGCTTGATCCCGGCCTGCTCCAGGCAGAATTTCGCCGACTCGTAGGGCATGCGGTTCTTTGCATGTTTGTCGCGCACGAAACGCTCTTCTTCAGCGGCGGCAATCAGCTTGCCGTCGATATACAGGGCCGCTGAAGGATCATGGCTAAGGGCGCCGGACAGGCCAAGAATCGTCAATGCCACAGGGGTCTAGCCTCGTTTAGTCTGCATGCGGGCGCGATGCGCCTTGAAAATGAAGTGTGCTCGCAAGGGGCGAGAAACAACGAAAGGGCGGGATTATAACGTAAAAGCAGGTGCAAGCCTCTAGCGGCGAGCGCCAAGCATGGGTTGGCACCCGCCGCGCGCCGTGGCCGCGGCGCAGGCAGCGGCCATGGGTCGCAGGTCAGGCCTCGGTGCCCTGGGCCGTCTTGGGCAGGCGCTGG
>NZ_VYKE01000108.1:0-19800 GCF_032424515.1 Pseudomonas sp. JV245A | reverse complement strand
GCGCTCCGGCCAGGCCAGGGCATTGGCGATCGGGGTGCGCATATCCGGATTACCCAACTGCGCCAGGACCGAGCCGTCGACGTAATCCACCAGCGAGTGGATCACGCTTTGCGGGTGCACCACCACTTCGACCTGGGAAGGCCTGGCATCAAATAGCCAGCAGGCCTCGATCAGTTCCAGCCCCTTGTTCATCATGCTTGCCGAGTCCACGGAGATCTTGCGCCCCATGGACCAGTTCGGATGGGCACAGGCCTGTTCGGGGGAAACATGCTCAAGCTCTTCCAGAGGCGTCTGACGGAAAGGACCGCCCGAAGCCGTCAGAAGAATACGTCGCACACCGACCCGACTCAGCCCGCGGGAAAAATCCGCGGGCATGCATTGAAAGATCGCATTGTGTTCACTGTCGATAGGCAACAGCACGGAACCACTCTTGCCCACTGCCTCCATGAACAGCGCGCCAGACATCACCAGCGCTTCCTTGTTGGCCAACAGGATCTTCTTGCCAGCCTCAACCGCCGCCAGAGTCGGGCGCAACCCCGCCGCACCGACAATCGCTGCCATAACGGCATCGACTTCCGGAGCCGAGGCCACCTCGCACAACCCCTGCTCCCCCACCAGCACCTGGGTAGCCAGGCCGGCGGCGCGCAAATCTTGCTGAAGGCGGCTGGCGGCCGCGGCCTCGGGCACCACCGCAAAACGGGGCTCATGCTTTACGCACAACGCCAGCAACTCGGCCAGACGCGTGAAGCCCGTCAGGGCAAACACTTGATAACGATCCGGATGACGGGCAATCACATCCAGGGTGCTCAGACCGATAGAGCCGGTAGCCCCCAGAACCGTGATCTGCTGTACAGCAGTCACAGCGCAGCCATCCACAACAGCACGGCAAACACCGGAATGGCCGCGGTCAGGCTGTCGATGCGGTCCAGCACCCCACCATGACCGGGCAACAGGTTACTACTGTCCTTGATACCCGACTGGCGCTTGAACATGCTCTCGGTCAGGTCGCCGACCACCGAAATGAATACAACGATCGCTGCACCCAGCAGCGCCAGAATCATCTGCCCCAGGGTCCAGTCACGCACCAGCCCCACCACCGCGGTGATCACCAGGCTCAACGCCAGGCCGCCGTACACGCCCTCCCAGCTCTTGCCCGGGCTGACCTGGGGCGCCAGCTTGCGCTTGCCGAAGGCCTTGCCGGAGAAGTAGGCACCGATATCCGCGCCCCACACCAGCACCATCACCGCCATGATCAACCAGTTGCCCAGTGGCAGCTGCTTGATGAACACCAGCCCTTGCCAGGCCGGCAGCAGGATCAGCAGGCCGATCAACAACTTGGGCGCGGCACCGGACCATTGCTCGCTGGAACGCGGATAGGTCAGCACCAGGTAGGTCGCCAGCGCCCACCACAGCACCGCAGCACCCAGCACCCAGGGCGCAACGCCCGGAACCAGATGCATCAGGAACAACAGCGCCGCCACCACCACGGCGAAGGCCACCCGAGCCGGCTGCGCCTCGAAGCCCGCCAGACGCGCCCACTCCCAGGCACCGAGGCTTACCACCAGACCGATGAACAGGGCGAACCCCGAGCCTTCGAGCAGGAAGAACCCGCACAAGGCGATCGGCAGCAGGATCAGCGCAGTAATGATTCGTTGTTTAAGCATTAAACCCGGGCTCCAGCCTCGACCTGCTCGCTCGTCTTACCGAAGCGTCGCTGGCGAGATGCGTAATCGGCCAATGCGTTACGCATGGCTTCGTGTTTGAAGTCCGGCCAGAACAGGTCGGAGAAATACAGCTCGGCATAGGCCAGCTGCCACAACAGGAAATTGCTGATGCGATGCTCGCCACCGGTCCGGATGCACAGGTCCGGCAGCGGCAGGTCGCCGGTCGCCAGGCAGGTCTGCAGCAGGCCCGGAGTGATGTCCTCGGGCCGCAGATGCCCGGCCTGGACCTCGCGCGCCAGGCGCTGGGCGGCCTGAGCGATATCCCACTGGCCGCCATAATTGGCGGCGATCTGCAGGATGAAACGATCACTACCCGCGGTAATGGCCTCCGCTTCGCGCATCGCCGCCTGCAACTCGGGATGGAAGCGTGAACGATCGCCAATGATCCGCAGGCTGATGTTGTTCTCGTTGAGGCGCTTGGCTTCACGACGCAGGGCCTTGAAGAACAGATCCATCAAGGCACTGACTTCGTCAGCCGGGCGCTGCCAGTTTTCACTGGAAAAGGCAAACAGGGTCAGCACCTCGACCTTGGCCTCAGCGCACACTTCGATCACTGCACGTACCGCATCGACACCCGCCTTATGCCCGGCGACACCCGGCATAAAGCGTTTTTTTGCCCAGCGGTTATTACCGTCCATGATGATCGCCACATGGCGCGGCACCGAGGACAACACGGACTGCTTGGTCTTTTCCATGAAAACGCCTGACCCTTATACGGCCATCAAGTCCTTTTCTTTTTCCTCAGTCGCTTTGGCAATCTGAGCTTCAAAGTCCTTGATCAGCTTATCGATTTCGGCGCTGCCACGGCGCTCTTCGTCTTCGCTGATTTCCTTGTCCTTGGTCAGCTTCTTCAACTCACCCAGGGCATCGCGGCGAATGTTGCGCACTGCAACCCGTGCATCCTCGGCGGCAGCACGCGCCTGCTTGGTGAAGCCCTTGCGGGTTTCCTCGGTCAGCGGTGCCATCTTGATCAGCAGCAGCTCACCCAGGTTGGTCGGATTGAGGTTAAGACCGGCACTGCCGATGGCCTTGTCGATGGCTCCGAGCATATTGCGCTCGAACGGCACTACCTGCAGGGTCTGGGAGTCCTTCACGGTAACGTTGGCAACGCCACTCAACGGTGTGTCGGTACCGTAGTAAGGCACCATCACACTTCCCAGGATGCTGGGGTGAGCCTTGCCGGTGCGAATCTGGCCGAATGCATGGGCCAGGGACTCCAGGGATTTCTTCATGCGCTCTTGAGCGTCTTTCTTGATTTCGTTGATCATTGCTCGCCTTCCTCGATCAGGGTTCCTTCAGCGCCACCATGCACGATATTCAGCAGGGCGCCGGGCTTGTTCATGTTAAATACCCGCAGCGGCATCTTGTGGTCGCGGCACAGGCAGATTGCCGTCAGGTCCATCACTCCCAGCTTGCGATCCAGCACTTCATCGTAAGTCAGATGATCGAACTTCTCGGCATGCGGGTCCTTGAACGGGTCTGCAGTGTAAACACCATCGACCTTGGTTGCCTTGAGCACCACGTCGGCATCGATCTCGATAGCGCGCAGGCAGGCTGCGGAGTCGGTGGTGAAGAACGGGTTGCCGGTACCGGCCGCGAAGATCACCACCTCTTTGGAGTTCAGGTGGCGCATCGCCTTGCGACGGTCATAGTGATCGGTCACGCCGACCATGGAAATAGCCGACATCACGATGGCCGAGATATTCGCACGTTCCAGTGCATCACGCATGGCCAGGGCGTTCATCACAGTGGCCAGCATGCCCATGTGGTCGCCCGTGACCCGATCCATCCCGGCCGCGCTCAATGCAGCGCCGCGGAACAGGTTGCCACCACCGATCACCAAGCCTACCTGGACGCCGATACCAACCAGCTGGCCGACTTCCAGCGCCATGCGATCCAGCACCTTGGGATCGATCCCGAACTCTTCCGAGCCCATCAGGGCCTCGCCGCTAAGCTTGAGTAGAATGCGTTTATAGCGAGCTTGATAACCACTGCCCTGCTGAGCCATTGCGAATCTCTCCTGCGGCGTATTTAAAAAATTCTTTGCGGGCTGTTTACAGCCTGCGTTCACTCTAGCTTGACGCTGTCACAGCGCCATCAGAACACGACTTTGTAAGGCGGTTCCGAGGATAAACAACTAAATTACCCTGCCCATTTGAAAAGAGGCTGCGCGCGTGAGCGGGCAGCCTCTTCTGGGCGACAGTTGAAAAAACCGTCTTACTGTTGCTTGGCAGCAGCCAGTTGTGCAGCAACTTCTTCGGCGAAGTTGTCTTCTTTCTTCTCGATGCCTTCACCTACCGCGAAACGGGTGAAGGAAACGATTTCAGCGCCGCCTTTCTTGGCCAGAGCACCTACGGTGACTTCTGGGTCCTTGACGAAAGCTTGCTCAACCAGGCTGGCTTCGGCCAGGAACTTGCTGATACGGCCAGCGATCATTTTTTCAACGATTTCGGCTGGCTTGCCTTTCATCTTGTCTTCGTTCAGCTGCAGGAACACAGCCTTTTCACGCTCGATCGCTTCAGCCGAAACTTGCGATGGCAGCAGGAACTCAGGGTTGCTGGCCGCTACGTGCATGGCGATGTCTTTGGCCAGTTCAACGGAACCGCCTTTCAGAACAACCGCAACACCGATCTTGTTGCCGTGCAGGTAGGTGCCGACCACGTCGCCTTCAACGCGAGCCAGACGACGGATGTTGACGTTCTCGCCAGTCTTGCCAACCAGGATCAGGCGCGCAGCTTCTTGAGCTTCGATCAGCGGAGCGGCGTCAGTCAGCTTGTCAGCGAAAGCCTTTTCCACGCTAGCGGCAACGAATGCCTTGAAATCGTCCTGCAGAGCCAGGAAGTCGGTCTGCGAGTTGACTTCCAGCAGGACAGCGGCTTTACCGTCGTCCTTGATGGCGATAGCGCCTTCAGCAGCAACGTTGCCTGCTTTCTTGGCAGCCTTGATGGCGCCGGAAGCACGCATGTCATCAATGGCTTTTTCGATGTCGCCGCCGGCCTTGGTCAAGGCCTTTTTGCAGTCCATCATGCCTTCGCCGGTACGCTCGCGCAGTTCTTTGACCAACGCTGCAGTAATCTCTGCCATTTTCAAAATCCTCTTGGATAGGTTTTCAACCATTCCACCCGATCGAACGGGCGCTCAATTCTTGGGCATTGCCCCGAAACCACTTCATAACAGCCCCGCATTACAGAAACTGTCGGGGCGCGACGACGAAATGATTTTCGAGTTGGCAAAAAGGGGGCCAAGCCCCCTTTTTGCGTGCTGAGTCAACGCTACGCGTCAGTTACTCAGGCTTCAGCCGCCGGTGCTGCAGCTTCTTCGAACACTTCGGTGCCGCCAGCAACGTTGTTGCGACCACGGATCACAGCGTCAGCCATCGAACCCATGTACAGCTGGATGGCGCGAATGGCGTCATCGTTGCCTGGGATGATGTAGTCAACGCCTTCCGGGCTGCTGTTGGTATCGACAACGCCGATGACCGGGATGCCCAGCTTGTTGGCTTCGGTGATCGCGATGCGCTCGTGGTCAACGTCGATCACGAACAGTGCGTCAGGCAGGCCGCCCATGTCCTTGATACCACCCAGGGAACGATCCAGCTTTTCCAGATCGCGAGTGCGCATCAGCGCCTCTTTCTTGGTCAGCTTGGCGAAGGTGCCGTCTTCTGCTTGCACTTCAAGGTCACGCAGACGCTTGATGGAAGCACGGATGGTTTTGTAGTTGGTCAGCATGCCGCCCAACCAGCGGTGATCGACGTACGGCGAACCGCAACGTGCTGCTTCTTCAGCAACGATCTTGCCAGCGGAACGCTTGGTGCCGACGAACAGAATCTTGTTTTTGCCCTGGGCCAGACGCTCTACGAAAGTCAGAGCTTCGTTGAACATTGGCAGGGTTTTTTCAAGGTTGATGATGTGGATCTTGTTGCGCGCGCCGAAAATGTACTTGCCCATTTTCGGATTCCAGTAACGGGTTTGGTGACCGAAGTGCACACCGGCCTTCAGCATATCGCGCATGTTGACTTGGGACATGATAGTTCCTTAATAAGTCGGGTTAGGCCTCCACGTATCCCAATGACCAACCAACAGCTTGTGCTGAGGGCACCCAGGTCATCGTGTCGACACGTGTGTGGGTTTGAGCTTTTCGGGGCATCCCCGGAAAGCGGCGCATTTTATACCACAGCAAGGGCAAAAACGGAACCCGGATTCACACTCGGCGATCCGCAGGCATTTTGCCCGCCTCTTGGAATCGGTCCAGAATGCACCATTGTATGGAGAGAAGCGCCAGCAGAACCTCAGATTTGCGCTGAGCCTCTGTTAGAATCGCACCTTTGCGGCTTTTGAAAACCTTGCTGGCCCATCGTAGGCCAAGCCTTGCGCATGCGGGTTTTCGAGCCATTTCCGTGTTTATCGCGCCCCTGGGCGTCAAGAGAGCCTGTATGACCGTCACCCTCAAAACTCCCGAGGACATCGCCAAAATGCGTGTCGCCGGCAAACTGGCCGCCGACGTGCTGGAAATGATTGCCGAGCATGTCAAACCCGGTGTCACCACCGAAGAACTGGACCGCATCTGCCATGACTACATCGTCAATGTGCAAGGTGCGATCCCTGCCCCGCTGAACTACAAGGGCTTCCCCAAATCCATCTGCACCTCGATCAACCACGTGGTGTGCCACGGCATTCCCAACGAGAAGCCGCTGAAGGATGGCGACACCCTGAACATCGATGTGACCGTCATCAAGGACGGCTACCACGGCGACACCAGCCGCATGTTCCACGTCGGCACCGTGCCGGTCTGGGCCGAGCGCCTGTCGCAGATCACCCAGGAATGCATGTACAAGGCCATTGAACTGGTGAAACCGGGCTGCCGCCTGGGCGACATCGGCGAAGTGATCCAGAAGCACGCGGAAAAGAACGGTTTCTCGGTGGTTCGCGAGTTCTGCGGCCACGGCATCGGCAAGGTGTTCCACGAAGAGCCGCAGATCCTGCACTACGGCCGTGCCGGTACCGGCATGGAACTCAAGGCCGGCATGACCTTCACCATCGAGCCGATGATCAACCAGGGCAAGGCCGACACCAAGGTCCTGGGCGACGGCTGGACCGCCATCACCAAGGACCGCAAGCTCTCCGCGCAGTGGGAACACACCCTGCTGGTGACCGAGACCGGCTACGAGATCTTCACCCTGCGCAGCGATGACACCATCGCCCGGGTGTCTGCCTGATCCACAACGCTGCGTCCCGACCTTATAGATAGAAAGGAAAGCCAATCGATGCCGCAGGTGGACCCCGAACTCTTCGACCGCGGCCAGTTCCAGGCGGAACTGGCGCTGAAGGCCAGCCCTATCGCCGCCTTCAAGAAGGCCATCCGCCAGGCACGGGAAGTGCTCGATACGCGCTTTCGCAGTGGGCGGGAGATCCGCCGGCTGATCGAAGACCGCGCCTGGTTCATCGATAACATCCTGCAAAAGGCCTGGGACCAGTTCAGCTGGAGCGAAGACGCCGACATCGCCCTGGTGGCGGTCGGCGGCTACGGTCGCGGCGAGCTGCACCCCTATTCCGACATCGACCTGCTGATCCTCCTGGACAGCGCCGACCACGAAATTTTCCGCGACTCCATCGAACGCTTTCTTACCCTGCTTTGGGACATTGGCCTGGAAGTCGGGCAAAGCGTGCGCTCGGTGGACGAATGCGCCGAACAGGCGCGGGCCGACCTGACGGTGATCACCAACCTGATGGAAAGCCGCACCATTGCCGGCCCCGAGCACCTGCGCCAGCGCATGCTGCAAGTGACCAGCACCGAGCACATGTGGCCGAGCAAGGATTTCTTCCTGGCCAAGCGGGCCGAGCAGAAGGCCCGCCATCACAAGTACAACGACACCGAATACAACCTGGAGCCCAACGTCAAAGGCTCGCCGGGTGGGTTGCGGGACATCCAGACCATCCTCTGGGTCGCGCGCCGCCAGTACGGCACCCTGAACCTGCGGGCCCTGGCCGGCGAAGGCTTCCTGGTGGAAAGCGAAAACGCGCTCCTGGCCTCGTCCCAGGAGTTCCTGTGGAAGGTCCGCTACGCGCTGCACATGCTCGCGGGGCGCGCCGAGGACCGCCTGCTGCTCGACCACCAGCGCTCCATCGCCACCCTGCTGGGCTTCGAGGGCGAAGATGCGAAACAGAGCATCGAAAGCTTCATGCAGCAGTACTACCGGGTGGTGATGAGCATCGCCCAGTTGAGCGACCTGATCATCCAGCACTTCGAGGAGGTGATCCTCGCCCCCGAGGACGAGGCACCGCCACAGCCGATCAATGCGCGCTTCCAACTGCACGACGGCTACATCGAGGCGATCAACGACAACGTATTCAAGCGCACGCCGTTCGCCATGCTGGAGATCTTCGTGCTGATGGCCCAGCACCCGGAAATCAAGGGCGTGCGCGCCGACACCATCCGCCTGCTGCGCGAACACCGGCACCTGATCGATGACGACTTCCGCCACGATATCCGCAACACCAGCCTGTTCATCGAGCTGTTCAAGTGCGAAATCGGCATCCACCGCAACCTGCGGCGGATGAACCGCTACGGCATTCTCGGACGCTACCTGCCGGAGTTCGGCTTCATCGTCGGGCAGATGCAGCACGACCTGTTCCACATCTATACCGTGGACGCCCACACGCTGAACCTGATCAAGCACCTGCGCAAAATGCAGTACACGCCGATCTCCGAGAAATTCCCGCTGGCCAGCAAGCTCATGGGCAAGCTGCCCAAGCCCGAGCTGATCTACCTGGCCGGTTTGTACCACGACATCGGCAAGGGCCGTCATGGCGACCACTCGGAAATCGGCGCCGTGGATGCCGAAGCCTTCTGCGTGCGCCACCAGTTGCCGCAGTGGGATACCCGGCTGATCGTCTGGCTGGTGCAGAACCACCTGGTGATGTCCACCACGGCTCAGCGCAAGGACTTGTCCGACCCGCAGGTGATTCACGATTTCGCACAGATCGTGGTCGACCAGACCCGCCTCGACTACCTCTACGTACTGACCGTCGCCGATATCTACGCCACCAACCCGACGCTCTGGAACTCCTGGCGCGCCAGCCTGTTGCGCCAGCTCTACACCGAGACCAAGCGAGCCCTGCGCCGCGGCCTGGAAAACCCGGTGGACCGCGAAGAGCAGATCCGCCAGACCCAGAGCGCCGCCCTGGACATCCTGGTGCGCAACGGCACCGACCCGGACGAAGTGGAACAACTCTGGTCCCAACTGGGGGACGACTACTTCCTGCGCCACACCGCCGGCGACGTGGCCTGGCACAGCGACGCGATCCTCCAGCAGCCGGCCGATGGCGGGCCACTGGTGCTGATCAAGGAAATCACCCAGCGCGAGTTCGAGGGCGGCACCCAGATCTTCATCTACGCCCCGGACCAGCACGACTTCTTCGCGGTGACCGTGGCCGCCATGGACCAGCTCAACCTGAACATCCATGACGCGCGCATCATCACCTCCAGCAGCCAGTTCACCCTCGACACCTACATCGTCCTGGACAACGACGGCGAATCCATCGGCAACAACCCGCAGCGAGTCGAGCAGATCCGCAAGGGCCTGACCGACGCCCTGCGCAACCCCGATGACTACCCGACCATCATCCAGCGCCGGGTGCCGCGCCAGCTCAAGCATTTTGCCTTCGCCCCCGAGGTGACTATCCACAACGACGCCCAACGCCCGGTGACCGTGCTGGAACTCAGCGCCCCGGATCGCCCGGGTTTGCTGGCGCGGATCGGCAAGATCTTCCTGGAGTTCGACCTGTCGCTGCAGAACGCCAAGATCGCCACCCTGGGCGAGCGCGTGGAAGACGTGTTCTTCATCACCGATGCGCACAACCAGCCCCTGTCCGACCCCCAGCTGTGCAGCCGCTTGCAGGATGCGATCGTCGAGCAGTTGAGCGTCAGCCACGAACCGACTATCGAAATGACCCGCCTGAGCATCTGACGGGTCCGAACCACCGCTTTGAGTGAGATACCGCCTCCATGAACAACGCTCTGAACCAGTTGCAGCCCTACCCGTTCGAAAAGCTGCGCGCCTTGCTCGGCACCGTGACGCCCAACCCGGACAAGCGCGCCATCGCCCTGTCCATCGGCGAACCCAAGCACCGCTCGCCAAGCTTTGTCGCCGAAGCCCTGGCCAGCAACCTCGATCAGATGGCGGTCTACCCCACCACCCTGGGCATCCCGGCGCTACGCGAAGCCATCGCCGGCTGGTGCGAACGGCGCTTTGGCGTGCCCGCGCTCTGGCTCGACCCGGCGCGCAATGTACTGCCGGTCAACGGCACCCGCGAAGCGCTGTTCGCCTTCACCCAGACCGTGGTCAACCGCGGCGAAGATGCCCTGGTGGTCAGCCCCAACCCCTTCTATCAGATCTACGAAGGCGCGGCCTTCCTCGCCGGGGCCAAGCCGCACTACCTGCCGTGCCTCGACGAAAACGGCTTCAACCCGGACTTCGACGCCGTGCCGGCGGAGATCTGGCAGCGCTGCCAGATCCTCTTCCTGTGCTCGCCGGGCAACCCCACCGGCGCGCTGATCCCGCTGGACACCCTGAAGAAGCTGATCGCACTGGCCGACGAGCACGACTTCGTGATCGCCGCCGACGAGTGCTACAGCGAGCTGTACTTCGACGAACAGACACCGCCGCCGGGCCTGCTCAGCGCCTGCGTCGAACTGGGCCGCAAGGACTTCAAGCGCTGCGTGGTGTTCCACAGCCTGTCCAAGCGCTCCAACCTGCCGGGCCTGCGCTCGGGCTTCGTCGCCGGTGATGCCGAGATTCTCAAGGGCTTCCTGCTGTACCGCACCTACCACGGCTGCGCCATGCCGGTGCAGACCCAACTGGCCAGCGTCGCCGCCTGGAACGACGAAGTGCACGTGCGCGCCAACCGCGCCTTGTACCGGGAGAAATTCGACGCGGTGCTGGCGATCCTTGCGCCCGTGATGGATGTGCAGCGCCCGGACGGCAGCTTCTACCTGTGGCCGAACGTGGCCGGGGATGACGCAGCCTTCTGCCGCGACCTGTTCGAACAGGAGCATGTGACCGTGGTTCCGGGCTCCTACCTGTCGCGGGATGTGGACGGCACCAACCCGGGCGCCGGCCGGGTACGCATGGCGCTGGTAGCGCCGCTGGCGGAATGCGTGGAAGCCGCGGAACGGATTCGCGATTTCGTGCTGCGTCGCGCTTGAGGTCTTTAGCCGGCAAGCCGGCTCCCACAGCAGGAGCCGACTGCCGGCGAACGCCTCACTTCACCTGCCCCAGATTGGCCTCGCTCATATCCAGGTCTGCCAGTACTTCGCGTAGCACATCGTCGCCAATCTGATGCTGGCGGCTCAGCCGATACAGCTCCAGCCGTTGCGCTCGCAGGGCCTTGATCCGCAGGCGCCGCTCCAGCAAGTCCATCTGGAACGCCAGGGCCTGGGCCTCGGCGGAATCGTTGTAGACCTCCAACTGATGCCGGTACTCGGCCATCAAGCGCCCCTTGAGTTCGGTAGCCAGGGCCGCCTGGGCAGCATCCGGGGTTTCACCGGTGTCAGCCACCTCTTCGGCCTCCAGGGCATGGATCGCCGCTTCGGCAGTCTTGCGCCAGGCATCCCGCACTTCCCCACGGCGCTTGTCGTCAGGGCTCTTCACAATGCCGCGCAGCAGCAGCGGTAGGGCAATGCAGGCCGCCACCAGGGACAGCAGGATCACCCCGGCAGCGATGAAGATCAGCAGGTCGCGCTCCGGAAAGGCTTCACCGGCACCGAGAAACAACGGTACCGACATCACACCGGCCAGGGTTACCGCCCCGCGCACTCCACCCACGGTCAGCAACCAGCAGGAACGGGCGGTCGGCACCAGGGTCAATTCGCCCTTGCCGCGCCAGCGCCGCAGCAGGCCGGACAGGCGCCAGATGCTCTGCACCCAGATGAAACGCAACACCAGCAGCACCAGGAAAATCGCCACCACATCCAGGCAACGGTAGAACAGGGTCGGCCACAGCGAGGTCTCGTGACTGACCACGGCCTTGATGATGTCCGGCAGCTGCAACCCCAGGAGCAGGAAGATCAGGCCGTTGAAGGCGAACTCCAGCAGTGACCAGACGCTGCGATTGAGCAGCCGGGTGCTGGTCTGGCGCGGCAGCAGGTCGAGCCAGCTCTGCATCATCCCCGCCGCCACCGCCGAGAGAATGCCCGAGGCTCCCAGGCGCTCGGCCAGCACATAGGCGGCGAACGGCAAAAGCAGCATGAACACCACGTGGGTCGCCGGGTCATCCCAGCCTCGGGCGATCATCCAGGCCCGCAGGCGCCCCACCAGCCAGCTCAGTGCCACGCCGACCGCCAGGCCGCCCACCGCCACCAGGACGAAGGTCAGGCTGGCGTTGGCCAGGGAGAACACCCCGGTCACCGCCGCTGCCAGGGCGAACTTGAAGGTCACCAGGCCCGAGGCGTCATTCATCAGCGCCTCCCCCTGGAGCATGTGCATCAGGGGCGTGGGCAAGCGGTTCTGGGAAATCGCCGATACCGCCACGGCGTCGGTGGGCGAAAGCACGGCGGCCAGGGCAAAGGCCACCGGCAACGGAATGCTCGGCAGCAGCCAATGGATGAAGTAGCCGGCGCCCACCACGGTGAACAGCACCAGCCCTACTGCCAGGGTCAGGATCGGCCCGCGCAGGCGCCAGAATTCGCGCTTGGGCATGCGCCAGCCATCGGAAAACAACAGCGGCGGCAAGAACAGGAAGAGAAACAGCTCCGGGTCCAGGGCCACGTGCAACCCCAGGGTCGGCCAGGCCAGCAAGGCGCCGGCGGCAATCTGCACCAGGGGCAGCGGCAGTGGAATCACCCGTCCGACAAGACGCGAGAGGCTCACCAGCATCAGCAGGATGAGGACGGTATAGGCGGTTTGCATAAAGCGGGCTTCCCGATCTGAAACTTCAAAGCAGACACACAACGGCGGCAGGAATTCACCGCAGAAGTGCCATATTAGCCGCTTAAGCTGCGTTTACGCCGCTGCACAAAAGTCGCAACGGCGCCCGGGCGCGGAAACACAATGCGACAAAGCCCCGCAGCAGCCGACGCCGAATCGGCGCGGTCGTGGCATAATCCGTGACCTTTCATCTCCAGCATCTCCAAAGGGGGCAATTCCTTGACCGCTTCAAGCAAAACGTTGCACCTTTTCGGCATCAAAGCCTGTGACACCATGAAAAAGGCGCGCACCTGGCTCGATGAACACGCTGTCAGCTATGACTTCCATGATTACAAAACCTCCGGCATTGACCGTGAGCACCTGAATCAGTGGTGCGACGAGCACGGCTGGCAGGTGGTGTTGAACCGCGCGGGCACGACCTTTCGCAAACTCGATGACGAAAGCAAAGCCGATCTCGACCAGGCGAAAGCCGTTGAACTGATGCTCGCGCAACCTTCGATGATCAAGCGCCCGGTGCTCGATCTCGGAGACAAGACCCTGATTGGCTTCAAGCCAGACCTTTACGCAGCGGCGCTCAAGTAAGCCTGCTCAATCAATTTCGCAAGAGGTAACTGCATGTCCACTACCCTGTTCAGCCTGGCATTCGGTGTCGGCACCCAGAACCGTCAAGGCGCTTGGCTGGAAGTGTTTTACGCATCGCCCCTGCTCCAGCCTGCGGCTGAAATCGTCGCTGCCGTAGCGCCGATCCTCGGCTACAGCGAAGGCAACCAGGCCATCACGTTCACCACCGCCCAGGCCGCGCAAATGGCCGACGCACTGAAAAGCATCGACGCCACCCAGGCAGCCCTGCTGACCCGCCTGGCCGAAAGCCACAAGCCGCTGGTAGCGACCCTGCTGGCCGAAGATGCCCAGCTGACCTCCACTCCAGAGGCCTACCTGAAGCTGCACCTGCTGTCCCACCGCCTGGTCAAGCCGCACGGCCTGAGCCTGGCCGGCGTGTTCCCGCTGCTGCCGAACGTGGCCTGGACCAGCCAGGGTGCCATCGACCTCGGCGAGCTGGCCGAGCGTCAACTGGAAGCCCGCCTGCGCGGCGAGCTGCTGGAAGTGTTCTCGGTGGACAAATTCCCGAAAATGACCGACTACGTGGTGCCGAGCGGCGTGCGTATCGCTGACAGTGCGCGGATCCGCCTGGGCGCCTACATCGGCGAAGGCACCACCGTGATGCACGAAGGTTTCGTCAACTTCAACGCCGGCACCGAAGGCCCGGGCATGATCGAAGGCCGGGTTTCCGCAGGCGTGTTCGTCGGCAAGGGTTCGGACCTGGGCGGCGGTTGCTCCACCATGGGCACCCTGTCGGGTGGCGGCAACATCGTGATCAAGGTCGGCGAAGGCTGCCTGATCGGCGCCAACGCCGGTATCGGCATCCCGCTGGGCGACCGCAATACCGTGGAGTCGGGCCTGTACGTGACCGCCGGCACCAAGGTGGCGCTGCTGGACGAGAACAACCAGCTGGTCAAAGTGCTCAAGGCCCGGGAACTGGCCGGCCAGCCGGACCTGCTGTTCCGTCGCAACTCGGAAACCGGCGCAGTGGAGTGCAAGACCCACAAGTCGGCCATCGAGCTGAACGAAGCGCTGCACGCTCACAACTAAGCAGCGATTCGGTTTCACTGGAACCGGCCAGGCGCTTATCATCGGCGCCCGGCCTGTTCAAACGAGTTCTGCCACCATGCTTGTAGCCTCCCCCTGGCGCGCCGACTTCCCGGCCATCGCCGCCCTGCATCGCCAGGACCAGACGTACCTGGACAACGCCGCCACCACGCAAAAACCCCAAGCCCTGCTGAACGCGCTGGCGCACTACTACGCCAATGGCGCGGCCAATGTGCATCGTGCGCAACACCTGCCCGGCGCCCACGCCACCCAAGCGTTCGAAGACAGCCGCAGCAAGGTCGGCCAATGGCTGAATGCCGGTGACAGTGGGCAAATCGTCTTCACCCACGGCGCGACCTCCGCGCTGAATCTTCTGGCCTACGGCCTGGAGCACCAATTTTCCCCGGGCGATGAAATCGTCATCAGCGCCCTGGAGCACCACGCCAACCTGCTGCCCTGGCAGCAACTGGCCCAACGTCGCGGTCTCAAGCTGATGGTCCTGCCCCTGGACCCGGACGGCCTGATCGACGTCGACGCGGCAAGCCGCTTGATCGGCCCGCGCACCCGTTTGCTGGCGGTGAGCCAGCTGTCCAACGTGCTTGGAGCCTGGCAACCCTTGACCCCACTGCTGGCCATGGCCAGGGCCCAGGGCGCACTGACGGTGATCGACGGCGCCCAGGGCGTGGTCCATGGCCGCCACGATGTGCAGGCCCTGGGCTGCGACTTCTATGTGTTCTCCAGCCACAAGCTGTACGGCCCGGATGGGGTCGGCGTGCTGTTTGGCCGTCATGCAGCACTCAAGGGCCTGCGCCACTGGCAGTTCGGTGGTGAAATGGTCCAGGAGGCCGATTACCAGCACGCCAGCTTCCGCCCCGCCCCCTTGGGCTTCGAGGCCGGTACGCCGCCGATTGCCGGGGTCATCGGCCTGGGTGCCACCCTGGATTATCTCGCCGGCCTGGATCAGCAAGCACTGGCCGACCATGAAGCAGCGCTGCACGCCTACCTGCTGCACGGCTTGCAGGCGCGCAATGGCATCCGCCTGCTGGGCTCGCCGCAAGTGGCCCTGGTCAGTTTTGTCGTAGATGGGGTGCACAACGCCGACCTGGCGCACCTGCTGACCGAACAAGGCATTGCCGTACGCGCCGGGCACCACTGCGCCATGCCGCTGATGAAGAGCCTGGGGTTGGCCGGAGCGATTCGCGTGTCATTGGCGCTGTACAACGATTCCGAGGACCTGGAGCGTTTCTTCGAAGCGCTGGATCAGGCCTTGGAGCTGCTGCGATGAGCCTGCCGGCGGATGCCGTCGCCGCCCTGGAGATTTTCCAGGGGGCTGCCGGCTGGGAACAGCGGGCGCGCCTGCTGATGCAATGGGGCGAGCGCCTGCCGTCCCTGAGCGAGGCCGACCGGGTCGAGGCCAACCGGGTGCACGGCTGTGAAAGCCAGGTCTGGCTGGTGGCGGCCCTGGAAAACGGTCATTGGCAGTTTGCCGCAGCCAGCGACGCGCGGCTGATTCGCGGGCTGGTGGCCCTGCTCCTGGCACGGGTCAATGGCCTGACGGCAGAGCAGTTGCGGGAAGTGGACCTGGCCGACTGGTTCAACCAGTTGGGCCTGTCGCGCCAACTCTCGCCTTCACGCAGCAATGGCCTGAACGCCGTCTTGCAACGCATGAGCGAACTGGCCAGCGCCCCCTAACTCCGTAGGAGCCTGCTTGCTGGCCAACAGGCCCATAAGCCTTGCACCCTCCTCGCGGCCCTCTTCTCTGGCAAGCCAGCTCCTACGGGGCGGCGGGTTTGCTGCGTTCCGACGGGCGGCGCACGCCGGCGACAATCTTGTCCACCGCCTTGGTCGCCGCCACCATGCCGAAGGTCGCGGTCACCATCATCACCGCGCCAAAGCCGCCGGCACAGTCGAGCTTGACGCCATCGCCGACAAAACTCTTCTGCAGGCAGATGCTGCCGTCCGGCTTCGGATAACGCAGCTGTTCGGTGGAAAACACGCAAGGCACGCTGTAGTGCCGGGTTACGGTGCGCGAGAAACCGTAGTCGCGGCGCAGGGTGGAACGCACCTTGGAGGCCAACGGGTCATTGAAGGTACGGTTCAGGTCGCAGACCTGGATCAGCGTCGGGTCGATCTGCCCCCCCGCGCCGCCGGTGGTGATGATCTGGATCTTGCGTCGCTTGCACCAGGCAATCAGCGCCGCCTTGGCATTGACGCTGTCGATGCAGTCGATCACGCAATCGATGTCTGGGGTGATGTACTCGGCCATGGTCTCGCGGGTGACGAAGTCCGGCACCGCGTGCACCTTGCAGTCCGGATTGATGCCGCGCAGGCGTTCGGCCATGACCTCGACCTTGGGCTTGCCCACAGTGCTGTCCAGCGCGTGCAACTGGCGGTTGCTGTTGCTGACGCAGACGTCATCGAGGTCGAACAGCGAGATCTCGCCCACCCCGCAACGGGCGATGGCTTCCGCCGCCCAGGAACCGACCCCGCCGACGCCGACGATCGCCACATGGGCCGCCCGCAGCCGCTCCAGGCCTTCAATGCCATACAAACGGGCGACGCCGGCAAACCGTGGATCTTCTGTACTCATGACCATCACCTAAAAAACCGGCGCGCATTATAGGGCCTCAACGCGACAAGTTTTAACCTTGAAGCTACAAGTAAAGAACTTAAACCCGAATACAGTGCCCAAGGTCTGGCTTTCCTCTGTGCGCTGTACGCTCAGTTGAGGGCCGGTGTAGGATGCCCGCCGTTTGGCGCCTGCCAACCCTTCCCTCGTTCCACACCTTTTGGAACCCGAAATAGCTATGTCATCGCGTAAATTTGGACTCAACCTGGTGATAGTGCTGGCCATTGCCGCGCTGTTCACCGGTTTCTGGGCGCTGATCAATCGCCCGGTCTCGGCCCCCGACTGGCCGGAACAGATCTCCGGTTTTTCCTACTCGCCTTTCCAGCAGGGCCAGTTCCCGCAGAAGGACCAGTACCCGTCCGACGATGAAATGCGTCGCGACCTGGAGATCATGAGCAAGCTGACCGACAACATCCGTACCTATTCGGTGGACGGCAGCCTGGAAGACATCCCGAGGCTCGCGGAAGAGTTCGGCCTGCGCGTGACCCTGGGGATCTGGATCAGCCCGGACCTGGAGCGCAACGAGCGGGAAATCATGCGTGCCATCGAACTGGCCAATACCTCCCGCAGCGTCGTGCGGGTGGTGGTGGGTAACGAGGCGATCTTCCGCAAGGAAATCACCGCCGACCAACTGTCGGTGATTCTCGACCGGGTGCGTGCCGCGGTAAAAGTTCCGGTCACCACCTCGGAGCAATGGCACGTCTGGGAGGAAAACCCGGGGCTGGCCAAGCACGTCGACCTGATCGCCGCGCACATCCTGCCCTACTGGGAGTTCATCCCGGTGGACAAGGCCGAGCAGTTCGTCCTCGACCGCGCCCGGGACCTGAAGAAGATGTTCCCAAAAAAACCGCTGCTGCTGTCCGAGGTCGGCTGGCCGAGCAACGGCCGCATGCGTGGTGGCGCCGACGCCAGCCCGGCGGACCAGGCGATCTACCTGCGTACCCTGGTCAACAAGCTCAACCGCCAGGGCTACAACTACTTTGTCATCGAAGCCTTCGACCAGCCGTGGAAGGCCAGCGACGAAGGTTCGGTGGGCGCCTACTGGGGCGTGTTCAACGCCGCGCGCCAGCAGAAATTCAACTTCGAAGGCCCGGTGGTGGCCATCCCGCAATGGCGGGTGCTGGCCATCGGCTCGGTGGTGCTGGCGCTGCTGTCGCTGACCCTGCTGATGATCGACGGCTCGGCCCTGCGCCAGCGCGGCCGGACCTTCCTGACCTTTATCGCGTTTCTCTGCGGTTCGGTGCTGGTGTGGATCGGCTACGACTACAGCCAGCAATACAGCACCTGGTTCAGCCTGACGGTGGGCTTCCTCCTGGCCCTCGGCGCGCTGGGGGTGTTCATCGTACTGCTGACCGAGGCCCATGAACTGGCCGAAGCGGTGTGGATCCACAAGCGCCGGCGCGAATTCCTGCCGGTGGAGGGGGACTCCAGCTACCGGCCGAAAGTCTCGATCCACGTACCCTGCTACAACGAGCCGCCGGAGATGGTCAAACAGACCCTCAATGCCCTGGCCAACCTCGATTACCCGGACTTCGAAGTCCTGATCATCGACAACAACACCAAGGACCCGGCGGTCTGGGAACCGGTGCAGGCCTATTGCGAGACCCTCGGCCCGCGCTTCAAGTTCTTCCACGTCGCGCCCCTGGCCGGCTTCAAGGGCGGTGCGCTGAACTATCTGTTGCCGCACACCGCCAAGGACGCCGAAGTGATCGCGGTGATCGACTCCGACTACTGCGTCGACCGCAACTGGCTCAAGCACATGGTGCCGCACTTCGCCGATCCGAAGATCGCCATCGTGCAGTCGCCCCAGGACTATCGCGACCAGAACGAAAGCACCTTCAAGAAGCTCTGCTACGCGGAATACAAAGGCTTCTTCCATATCGGCATGGTCACCCGCAACGACCGTGACGCGATCATCCAGCACGGCACCATGACCATGACCCGGCGCACAGTGCTCGAAGAGCTGGGCTGGGCCGACTGGTGCATCTGCGAAGACGCCGAGCTGGGCCTGCGGGTGTTCGAGAAAGGCCTGTCGGCGGCGTACCACCACGAAAGCTACGGCAAGGGCCTGATGCCCGACACCTTCATCGACTTCAAGAAGCAGCGTTTCCGCTGGGCCTATGGCGCGATCCAGATCATCAAGCGCCACACCGCCAGCCTGCTGCGCGGCAAGAACACCGAGCTGACCCGTGGCCAGCGCTACCACTTCCTCGCGGGTTGGCTGCCGTGGGTAGCGGACGGCATGAACATCTTCTTCACCGTCGGCGCCCTGCTGTGGTCGGCGGCGATGATCATCGTGCCGCAACGGGTCGACCCGCCGCTGCTGATCTTCGCCATCCCGCCGCTGGCGCTGTTCGTGTTCAAGGTGGGCAAGATCATCTTCCTCTACCGCCGTGCAGTGGGGGTCAACCTCAAGGACGCGTTCTGCGCGGCCCTGGCGGGCCTGGCCTTGTCCCACACCATCGCCAAGGCGGTGCTGTACGGTTTCTTCACCAGCAGCATTCCGTTCTTCCGCACCCCGAAGAACGCCGACAACCACGGCTTCTGGGTGGCGATCTCGGAAGCCCGGGAAGAGCTGTTCATCATGCTGCTGTTGTGGGGCGCGGCGCTGGGGATCTTCCTGGTGCAGGGCCTGCCGAGCAACGACATGCGCTTCTGGGTGACCATGCTCCTGGTGCAGTCTTTGCCTTACGTGGCAGCGCTGGTCATGGCCTTCCTTTCGTCGCTGCCAAAACCGGCGGAGGAAAGCCAGCCGGCTCCAGCAGCCTAAATCGATCCAAAGCACTAAACGGCGGCCTCTGGCCGCCGTTTTGCTTTAAGATATCCGCCATTTTGCGCGCCTCGCCCAACCCTGTAGGAGCTGGCTTGCCAGCGAA